>JAGNZR010000065.1 GCA_017984315.1 Fusobacteriaceae bacterium
TCCTCTGTTGTAGTTTGAGGGATTGTATTTGGCATATCAATAAAAGTTGTCACTCCACCTTTGGCACAAGCTTTACTACCTGTTGTGAAATCCTCTTTCTCTGTAAGTCCAGGATCTCTCATATGAGTGTGTACATCTATTACCCCTGGTATCACATAATTGAAATTTGCATCTATAACCTCTAAACTCTCTTTATCAAAATTTTCTATATTATATTTTTTCAAAAAAGACTCATCAATTTTCAGATTTGACTTTATCTTTATTATTTTTTCATTATAAATAAATATATCTTGAACAGATTCTAAGTCCTTTATCACACCTGTTATAGCTTCTTTGAACTCTCCTAAAATAAGCTTACAATTTTTTATTAGTAGCATAAATACCTCCTAATTTAGATGCCATATTTTTCTGGTGCTTTATTCCAACTAGATGCAGTCAGCATCTCTTCTGATGTTATATAGTTGTTTTCTTTTGCAACTTCTAATAAAGTTTCAAAATTTGATAAACTTGACCATTTTATATTTTTTTCACCAAAGCTTTTATATGCTTTTTCAAACCCATAAGAGAATATTGCTAAAACTTCAACATCTTTTGCTCCCTCTTCAAAAGACGCATCTACAGCTTTAATTGAACTTCCACCTGTAGAGATTAAGTCTTCTATAATAAGTACTCTCTTTCCTTTAAATTCAGCACCCTCTATCTGTCTTCCTGCACCGTGGGCTTTTTTCTCCCCTCTGATATATGCCATAGGTCTGTTCATAGCCATTGATATAAATGCTGCCCATGGGATTCCAGCAGTTGCTGTTCCAGCTATAATGTCAAACTCAGATCCTTCTGCTTCCATCTCTTTTATTTTTTTTACAAACCCTTCCACTACAGCACTTCTCTCCTGTGGAAACCCTATCATTTTTCTATTATCACAATAAATCGGGCTCTTTATCCCTGATACAAATGTAAATGGCGTCTGCACATTTAATCTAACCGCCTCTGTTGATAATAAAGATTTTGCAACACCTTGCTGAATATTCATAATTTTCTCCTTTTAAAGTAACTATTTTTTTAGTTTTTATTTTTATCTATATACATATTTTTATTGAATACAATTATGTAAATTTTCCATTTTTAAACTAAGGCAAGTCCCTCATTTACCTCATCTAAAATCATTCTGAATGCTGCTTTAGGATCTTCATGCTTAGTTATAGGTCTTCCAATTACTAAGAAATCACATCCATTCATTATAGCCTCTTTAGGTGTCATTATTCTCTCTTGATCATTCGTTGCTGACCATTTAGGTCTAACTCCAGGGCATACTGTTTTAAAATCTTTTCCACAAACTTTTTTTATCTCTGAAGCTTCCCAAGGTGAACATACAACCCCATTAAGTCCAGCTTCATTTGTAAGTTTTGCAAGATTCAGTGCTAACTCTTTTAAAGAGTAACCAGAGTTAAATGTCTGAGCTATCTCCTCTTCGCTTAAACTAGTAAGTATTGTTACAGCTATAATTAAAACTTCTTTATTTATCTCTCTTACTTTTTCATTTACAGTTTTCATCATCTTTTTTCCACCAGATGCATGAACATTAAACATAAAACACTTCTCTTTTGCAGCAAAAATTGATGCCATTGCTGTTGTGTTTGGAATATCATGAAATTTAAGATCTAAAAATACTTTCTTCCCTTTTTCTGAAAGGTAGTCTAAAATTGTTCCTTTACTGTTTAAAAAAAGTTCTAGTCCAACTTTGTATACACTGGCTTCATTCCCTAATCTATCTATAATCTCTTTTGCACTCTCTGCTGTTGGATAATCTAAAGCGATTACTATTCTGTCTTTTGCTACCATTTAAACACTCCTTAAATCAATATTTTTTAACTTTATTTATGTTTTTATTTTTATTCATATACATATTTATTTTGTTTTTTTCATACATAGATAATTTTCAGTCTATCTGTGTGCTGCTCCAACTAATTCAGATATATTTTCTAAGCCATTCTCTTCACAATATTTCTCCAACCCATATTTTATCTCTAAAGGCAGCAATGGGTTAGGGAATATTCCAGTTCCTATTGAGATCAGTTTAGCACCTGCCATTATAAACTCAAGTGCATCCTCAACAGATGAGATTCCACCCATACCAATAATAGGTATATTTACAGCTTTATAAACTTGATAAACCATTCTTACAGCTACAGGTTTTACAGCAGGGCCTGATAACCCACCCATTGTATTTCCGAGAAGAGGTTTTCTTGTTTTTAAATCTATTTTCATCCCTAAAAGTGTATTTATTAAAGAGATTGCATCTGCTCCATTAGCCTCTACGATTTTAGCAATCTCAACTATATTTGTTACATTAGGGGATAATTTCACAATCAAAGGTTTTGTTGTTACTTTTCTTACCTCCCTTGTAATTAAACCTGCAATTTCTGGATTAGCTCCAAAAGCCATCCCTCCATCTTTTACATTGGGGCATGAGATATTTAACTCAACTAAATCTATTTCTGGGATTGTCTCCACTATTCTAGCTATCTCAATATACTCCTCTAAAACTTTACCGTTTATATTAGCAATAAGGTTTGTCTCTACCCCTTCTTTCTTTAGTTCTGGTAAAATATTCTCTTTAAAATAGTTTATTCCTGGATTTTCAAGTCCTACACAATTAAGCATCCCACCAGGTGTCTCTCCTATTCTAACTCCATAATTCCCATCTCTTGCCTCTAGAGTTAATCCTTTTAAAGTTATCCCTCCAAGTTCGTTAGGATCAAAATACTCTTTATATTCAAGTCCAAAACCAAAACACCCAGATGATGTAATAATAGGGTTTTTAAACTCTTTATTTAAAAAATCTACTTTTAGCTTATTCATTTAATTACTCCTTTTAATCTGCCTACTCTTTTTTATTTTTTTAATAAAATATATTTATATTTTTTAATTAACTGCATGAGCAAGGCTCATTATCCTTAGGATTAACCTCTACTATTATTTTAGAATCGAAAACAGGTCCATCGTGGCAAACTTTTTTCATTCCTTGAAGTGTCTTTATTGAACACCCTACACAAGCCTTAACTCCACATGCCATTCTCTCTTCTAAAGAGATCTCTGCATAAATCTCTTTTTTCCCTGCTACCTCTCCTACAAGCTCTAAAACTCTATGAGGACCGCAGCTCATAACTGCATCTATATGTTTTTCCTGCACTATCTCTTTCATCATTTCTATTACATTCCCTTTATTTCCTAAAGATCCATCATCTGTAACTATGTGAAATTCTATTCCTCCAAAATTAAAGTTTTTTAAGATTTCTAAAGCCCCTTTATTTCTTCCCCCAGCTATAAATATTATTTTATTATTTTTTTCTGGTGATTTTAGCTCTTCTACTAAATATTTTAAAGGTGCAAGACCCATTCCACCGCCTACTATAAGGAGTGTTTTCCCTTCGTAATCAGTTTTAAAACCATTTCCTAAAGGTCCTTGAAGGTTTATTAAATCCCCCTCTTGCTTATCTGCCATCTCTATTGTTCCTCTACCTTTTACTTCATAATAGAACTCTATAACTCCATTTTGCTTATCTACATTATGGATACTTATAGGTCTTCTCAATATAGTAATCTCATTTTTCATCTTTAACATAAAGAATTGTCCAGCTTTGCATTTTTCTGCTAGATTTTGGCTGCTTAATTTCATAAGAAAATAGTTCCCATT
>JAGNZR010000015.1 GCA_017984315.1 Fusobacteriaceae bacterium
AATGAAATTAAATACCAAATTTTTTGTTTCATTATCTCACCCATATTCTTTTTAGTTCTTTTAAAACTAAAGCTAAATTTTCACCTTTGGCTATTGGATTTGAGACTCTCGCTCTTCTTATATAGTCTTGACTTAAATCTACAAGTATATACTCTTCCTCTAATAATTTTCCCTCATAGAGTATCTCCCCTGTAGGGGCGAAAACTTTGCTTTTACCATAAAATGATACTCCATCCTCTACTCCAACTCTATTGACAGAAGCTATAAAAATCCCATTAGCTATAGCTGCACTAAGAGCCATTGCATCTAAATCCCTTCCTAACTCAATATTTTTTTCAATTCCACAAACAGCATTGTTTGATAAAATAAATACTCTTGTTGCCCCATCTTGAGCCAGGATAAATGGTGAAGTTTGATGTTTTAAATCCTCACCCATTAAAAGACCTATTTTTCCAAATTTAGTATCAAATGATGATAAATTGTTTCCTGCCTTAAAGTATCTCCCTTCATCGTTCATTCCATAAGTTGGAAGATATACTTTTCTATAAGTGTTAACAAGCTCCCCGTTTTCCAGATAAAAAGCTGAATTATATATATAACTATCCTCACCTAATTCAACTGCACCAAAAATTATTGAGATTTTTTTACTTAACTCAATTAACTCTTCTGGTACTTTTTTTATTGCTACATCACACACTAACTCTTCTAGCATATTCCCTGTTAAAGATAGCTCCGGAAAGACTATTAAATCAACTTTTTCCTCAATCCCTTTTTCTATCCATATTTTCATAATTTCTAAATTTTTATAAGTATCTCCTAAACATGGTTTCATCTGTGCTAAGCAAACTTTCATTTTTTTACTCCTTATGACTCTTAAGGTATTTCAAATCTTCTATTGTTGTGATTTTTATATTTTCATAACTTCCTTCTAATATCCTCACAACTCCACCTAACTTTTCAACTAAAGAGGAATCATCAGTTCCGTAATATCCATCCTTCTTTGCAACTTCATATGCCTTTTTTAATATCTCTGTTTTGAATATTTGAGGAGTCTGGGCTAAAAACAGCATCTCTCTCAGTGGAGTTTCCTCTATTTGCAGAGTCCCTTTCAGGACTTTTTTTACTGTGTCTTTAACTTTAACTCCAACAACAACTCCATCTAAATCGGTATTAGATAGAATTAAATCTAACCCCTCTTTTAAATACCTTTTTTCTAAAAATGGTCTAGCACCATCTTGAACTGCCACTATCCCATCACAGCATTCTAAAAGTGCATTATATATAGAATCTTGTCTCTCTTTTCCGCCACAAACTATTTTTTTTACTTTTTTTATTCCAGCTTCACTACACTCTTTTCTAATTGTGCCAACATCTTCTGAACTAGTGACAATTATTATCTCGTCAATCAGTTCTGATTCTTCCCCTTGTAAAACTGCATTTAAATAAAGTGATTTTCCATTAAATTCTAAAAATTGTTTCTTCTCTTTCAGCCCCATTCTTTTTCCAGAACCAGCTGCTGCAACTATCAATGTATAATAAGGTTTTTCTATTTTAGAGTTACTATAGTACATCCTAATCCACCCTCTCCATGTCCTCCAGTTCTAAAATCTTTAATGTATCTACACCCTCTTAAATAATCTATTATCCCTTCACGAAGAGCACCTGTCCCTTTACCATGAATAATAGATACCTCTGTGTATCCACTTAAAACTGCCCTATCTAGATATGATTCTAACTCATGTACTCCCTCTTCAACCATTTTACCTCTTAAATCTATGCTGTATTTAACTGCATTTCTTGAACTATGCATCCCTGCAGGAACGTATACTTTTTTGCTCTCCTCTTCAGATTTTTTCATATCCACAAGTGGCAGCTCCATTTTCAGTATTCCAGCTTGGATTATAGCAGTCTCTTTAGACTTATTGATTTTTAAAACAGTTGCAAATTGGTTTAAGCTCTTGATGAAGACTTTATCCCCCTCTTTAAACTCTAACTTCAACTCTTTTTTCACTTTTGGTGCTACATTTTGTTTCTTCTCTTCTGTTATGGTACTTCTAAGCTGAGTAAGGCTCTTTTGAACCTCTTTTAACTCCTCTTTACTCTTATCCTCTTTCTGTATCTTCTCTATAATCCCTGCAGCTTTAGCCTGCATCTCCTGCATCATTTTTTCAGCTTTATCATATGCTGTTTTTAAAATATCATTTTTTTCTTTTTCTAACTCTGCAAGTTTATGCTCATAGTCTGCTTTATCTCTCTCAATTAAAGCTTTCAGCTTATCCATCTCTTCTTTCATTATCTCTAACTCTTCAGATTTATCTCTAATATTCGAGATCATTTTTTCTACTTTTTTGTTATCATCACTTATATAAGATTTAGCTCTATCTATAATTTCAGGTGAAACTCCAAGCCTTCTTGCAATAGTTAAGGCATTACTCTCACCAGGTATCCCTATTAAAAGCTTATATGTAGGAGATAATGTCTCTACATTAAACTCCATAGATGCTGTTTCTATAAGCTCATCATTATATCCATGGGCTTTAACTTCACTATAGTGAGTAGTCACTAAGCATTTACACTTTTTTTCTTTCAAATAATCTATAACAGCCATTGCAAAAGCTGATCCCTCTACAGGGTCTGTTCCTGATCCTAGTTCATCTAAAAGTACTAATGTATTTTTTGTTACACTGTCTAATATAGACTGAATATTTTTTAAATGAGCAGAGAATGACGACAGTGACTGCTCTATACTCTGTTCATCCCCTATATCTGCATAAACTCCATTAAACATCCCTATTGTTGTACTCTCATCTGCAGGAACAGGTAATCCTGATAACCCCATCAAAGTAATCAGCCCAGCTGTTTTTAAAGCTACAGTTTTACCCCCTGTATTAGGTCCTGTTATAAGCAGTGTATTATAATTTTTTCCTATTTCAAAAGTAAGTGGAACAACTTTATCTTTATCTATAAGAGGGTGTCTAGCATTATCTAATTTTAGATACTCTTTTGTATTTATTGAAGGGATATTATTTTTTTTAACTATTGAAAACATAGATTTTGCATTTAGAAAATCCAACTCAAGGACAGCCTCTCCAACTCTTGCTATCTCTTCAGAGTTCTCTCTTAAAACACCGGCCACTTTTAAAAGTATCCTTCTTATCTCATCTTTCTCCCTAAGCTCTAACTCTTTCATTTTATTGTTTAAAGAAACAATAGCTAAAGGCTCTATAAAGACAGTCTGCCCACTTGATGATCTGTCATGCTCTATCCCTTTTAAAACCCCTTTAAAATCAGCTTTAATAGGTATTACGCTTCTTCCGTCACGAACAGTAAGTATTTTATCCTGAATAGCATTTGCATAAGCAGGATTACTGAATATCTCATCAAACTTCTGCTTTATATTTGAGTTCAACACTTTTTTATGAACTCTTAACTCTCTAAGTTCAATAGAAGCATCATCTTTTATATTTTTTTCATTATCAACTGTTTTATTAATTAGATCTTCAACAATTTTTACTGGTTGAATCCCTTCAAATTTATTATTTAAATTTTTATACTTTTCCAACTCTTCTACTCTGCTTCTAAAAATTCTAAAAACTCTTAAAGAGTGGTTAAGTTTCCATAGCTCTTCTGGATCTAAATAATTACCTATTATATTAATTTTTTTATTATAATAAGAGATATCGCTTATCCCTGTTGGCTCAAATCCACCATCAAATTTTATTAAATCTATAAAATCTCTTACAACCTCTAACTCCCTAACTAAACTGCTATAATCTCTTATAGGCTCTAAATTTATAACTCTATCATAAATTGTTTCAGTTACGCAATATTGTGCTATCTCTTCTCTCAATTTATCAAATTCTAAAACTGAGTAACTATGTTTATTCATAACTTCCGCCTCTTTTAATTTTATTTATTAAATACTATGTTTTAATTTTATTATAACATATAGTAACATAAAATTTAAATTACTTTATTGCAAAATATGACTTTATTTTTCTAGGCAAAACTTCTGTTTTATTGAACTTCCTACAAAAAAAACTTGATTTTTTTTTAATATAATGATAGAATTATCTGTAATTTATAAAAAAAAGGAGGTGCTCTTAGAATGCAAAGATGTGAAATTTCTGGAAAAGGAATAACTTTCGGAAACCAAATTTCTCACTCACACAGAGTAACTGGAAGAATTTGGAGACCAAATTTACAATCTACAAAAATCGTTATTAACGGAACTCCTGTTAAGGTTAAAGTTTGTACTAAAGTTTTAAAAACTTTAAAAGGTGCTAACGATGTAGAAATCATGCAAATACTTAAGGCTAATGCTAACACTTTAAGTGATAGATTAACTAAAATATTAAGTAAATAATTCCTTCTAAAATTCTTTTTTTAGATGTGAAAATTGCATAGCAAATAAAAAAAGACAAGCTATTTAAAGTATGTCTTTTTTTATTTGCTTTTTTTGTGAAATGAAAAGTACAACTTTTATACACTACTCACTTCAGATGTGTAATTTTAATTACTATAAAAAAAGAGGTTACTGAATAGTAACCTCTTTCGCTTTTTACTTCTCTATTTTTGTATATGGAATTAAAGCGATGTTTCTTGCTCTTTTTATAGCTTTAGCTATCTTTCTTTGTAACTTAGCGTTAGCTCCAGTTACTCTTGAAGGGTTGATTTTCCCCTTATCAGAAACAAATCTTTTTAAAAGATCTACATTTTTGTAATCAATCTCTTGTGCTTTAACTCTTAATTTAGCTCTTCTTCTTCTGAATTCTGCCATTTTTTAACTCCTCCTTAAATTTTTCTAATAACGTCTCTTTTAGTTTAGTTACTACGCTTGCTTAACGATGATATATCTTATTACTTCTTCAGTAATGTTAAGCTTTGTTTCAACTTCTGCTAATTTAGTTCCGTCAATTTCAAAAGTTGTTAAAACATAGAATCCAGTTTTTTTCTTATCGATTGGATAAGCTAACTTTCTCTCTCCCCATTTTTCAGATTTAAGAACGTTAGATCCTGCCTTTGTAAGTATTGTTGCAACTTTCTCAATTACAGTTTCTCTTCCCTCTTCTAAAATTGTTGGGTTGATGATGTACATGATTTCATATTTTTTCATTTTCTTACCTCCTCCCTATGGTTTTGGCCCGAAGAACATTATGCCTTCAAGCAGGGCAATATAGATTATATCAAAATAAACTATATTTTACAAGCTTTTTTTAGTATTCTTTAAGAATTACTGCTCTATTTCTTGAGCACTATCATTCTCTCCATCTATAACTTCCACTTCTTCAATTTCATCAACCTGTTTAATTTCAACATTGCCTTCAAATTCATCTATTATTTTACTATAAATATCTGAATCATTTAACTCTTTAAACCGTATTGAAGCTATAAGTTTTCCATTTCTCATATCTACAATAGTTATATATCCACTATATAAAGGTGCCCTCAGTAGTGGATCACTAACTTCCTTTAAATTATATTTAATAGAGAATGTAGGCTTACTGACATTAGTATTAGTTGTGTCTGAATGCTCTTGTATCTTCCAACCATTTGAATCAAAATAATTATAAAGCATTGTGCTTAATTCTGTTTCATTTATTTGTAATAATAGTGTTTTTTGCTCTTGAGTAATAACAGCTTTTTCTTGGACTTTAACAGTATCTACATTTGAACACCCTACGAAAAATGCACAAATAACGAGACATAAATATTTTATTAAATTTTTCATTTAGTCCCTCCTAATGATTTAAAATTATGACTATTAAACTGTTGTTATCTCTTTCTCTTTTTTAGCTAACAGTTCATCTATTAACTTTATTGTTGCATCTGTTAATTTTTGAGAATCATCTTCAAATCTTTTTAAATCATCTTCACTGATCTCTCCATCTTTTTCTAATTTTCTTAAGTGGTTATTTAAATCTTTTCTGATGTTTCTTGCTGCAACTTTTCCTGCTTCTGCTTCAGTTTTTGCGAATTTTACATACTCTTTTCTTCTGTCTGCAGTAAGCTCCGGTATCATCAGTCTAATAATTTTTCCATCGTTATTTGGAGTTAATCCTAAATTTGATTGTTGAATAGCTTTCTCTATTTTAGGAATCATTGTTTTATCCCATGGATCAATAACTAACATTCTTGCTTCTGGTGCAGATACACTTCCTATTTGGTTAAGTGGAGTATCCGATCCGTACATATCTACTTTTATTCCGTCTAACATAGCAACGTTAGCTCTTCCTGCTCTTATTGAAGCAAATTTTGATTTTGTTGCTTCTACGGCTTTATCCATTTTGTCTTTTGCATCAATTATAAATTTTTTTGCTGGCATTTTTCTCTCCTTTTTCCTCTATAATTTTATTATTATCCCTCTATTACTAAAGTTCCCATACCTTTTTCTTTCATAACCTTAACTATATTCCCCTCTGTAACAGAGTCAAATACTAAGATTGGTAATTTGTTCTCTCTACATAAAGAGATTGCTGTTGCATCCATTACTTTTAAATCTTTATTTAAAACTTCTGTATAAGTAACTTCTTTATATTTTACTGCATCACTATATTTCATAGGATCTTTATCATATATTCCATCTACTTTTGTAGCTTTCATTACTATATCTGCATTTATCTCAATAGCTCTTAAAGCAGCAGCTGTATCAGTTGTAAAATAAGGGTTTCCTGTTCCACCACCAAATATTACAACTCTTCCCTTCTCTAAATGTCTTTGAGCTCTTCTTTTAATAAATGGTTCTGCTATTTTTTCCATCTCAATTGCAGATTGAACTCTTGTAGAAACACCTAATTTCTCTATGGCATTTTGAAGCGCTAAAGAGTTTATAACTGTTGCCAACATTCCCATATGATCACCTGTAACTCTATCTATCCCTTGAGTTGAACCAGATAGTCCTCTGAAGATATTCCCACCACCTATAACTATAGCTAACTCTATACCTAAATCTACAACTTCTTTTATCTGTCTGGCATATGATGTTATAACATCTGAAGAAATTCCAAACTCTTGATCACCCATTAAAGCTTCACCACTTAATTTTAACAAAACTCTTTTGTACATAAGATTAGACATTTTTAGCCTCCTACTTTTTATATTTTAAATATATAGTTTTATTTCTATAAAAGTTAATTTATTCCTTTTATATTAAAATAAAAGTGGGAGATGCAAGCATTTCCCACTCAAATATTGATTAAATTAAGCTTGAGCTACTGCAGCTGCAACTTCTGCCGCGAAATCTACCTCTTCTTTTTCTATTCCGTCTCCAACTTTATATCTTCTGAAAGCTGTAACTTTAATGTCTCCTGCAAACTTTTCAACAGTTTCTTTGTTTTCAGCTTTAACAAATATTTGGTTAACTAAACAGTTATCCTCATAGAATTTGTTCATTTTTCCAACTAAGATCTTTTCGATTATTTGAGCAGGTTTTCCTTCTGTCTCTAACTGTTTTCTAGAAATCTCTTTCTCTCTCTCTAAATCAGTTGTAGTAACTTCTGAAGCATCTAAATAGTTAGGATCCATAGCTGCTACGTGCATAGCGATATCTTTTGCTTTAGAAACATTAGCTTCTGTAGCCTCTCCAGTCATAGCTACTATAACTCCTAGTTTTCCTCCAAGGTGATTATATGTAGTTACAAATCCGTTCTCTACTGTTACTTTTTCGAATCTTCTTAAGTTCATGTTTTCACCGATTTTAGCAATTAAATCTGTAATAGCTTGAGCTACAGTTTTTCCTGCTGCATATTCAGCATTATTTAAATCCTCTACAGTTTTGATAGCTGGACTGCTTAATGCAATTGCAACTAATTTAGCTCCAAACTCTTTAAATTCAGGGTTTTTAGCAACGAAATCTGTTTCAGAGTTAAACTCTAAAACTATAGCAGTTTTGTTATCTGGCATCATTCCGTCAAAGATTAATCCTTCTGCTGCTATTCTTCCAGCTTTTTTAGCTGCTTTAGCTATACCTTTCTCTCTTAATAAATCTATAGCTTTCTCTATATCTCCATCCATCTCTATAAGTGCTTTTTTACAATCCATCATTCCAGCACCTGTTCTTTCTCTTAACTCTTTTACTAAGCTAGCTGTAATTTCTGCCATTTCTTTAAATCCTCCTAAATTTTTTAAAATTTTATTAGATATAATATGAAGAATTGAGTAACGCTTTTATTACTCAATTCCAAATTTATTATTTAAATTACTCTGCTGAACCTTCTTCTACGTTAATAGTTTCTGCTCCTGCAACTTCTTTACCTTGGTTTCCTTCTATTACAGCGTTAGCCATTACAGACGCGATTAATTTTACTGATCTTATAGCATCGTCGTTCGCTGGAATTGGGTAAGTGATTAAGTCTGGATCAACATTTGTATCGATCATAGCAAATACAGGAATTCCTAAGTTTGCTGCCTCTACAACTGCTAAAGTTTCTTTCTTAACGTCTACGATGAATATAGCTGCTGGAACATTTTCCATTGCTTTAATTCCTGATAAGTTTTTAGATAATTTTACTAACTCTTTTCTGAAGTTAGCTGCTTCTTTTTTAGTGTAAGCTGTATCTAAAGTTCCATCAGCTTCCATAGTTTCTAACTCTTTTAATCTAGCGATTCTAGCTTTTATTGTTTTGTAGTTAGTTAACATTCCACCTAACCATCTGTTGTTTACATAGTACATTCCAGATCTTTCAGCTTGCTCTTTTACTGCTTCTTGAGCTTGCTTTTTAGTTCCTACGAATAATACTTTTCCACCGTCAGCTGCAATGTTTCTTAAAGCTTCATAAGCAACCTCAATTTTCTTTAAAGATTTGTGTAAATCGATTACGTGGATTCCGTTTCTCTCTGTGAAGATATAAGGTTTCATTTTTGGATTCCATCTTTTTGCTTGGTGTCCAAAGTGAACTCCAGCTTCTAATAATTGTTTCATAGTTATTACTGCCATTTTGTTCCTCCTGATTTCTTTTTATTTGGTTATTCTTCCATCAATCTTAAAACTAAGCTATTCTCATCTTATAGAATCACCACGCTTAGAAACAATTGATGTGCTTTTTTAATAACAAGGTATTTTATCATTATTTTTAGTTTATGTCAATATTTTAAGCTATATTTTGCTAGAAAAATTATAATTAATTTATCTTTTTTAAAAGATCTCTATACTGCTTTAACATTATTTTTACCATAGATTTTCTTAGAAGCTGCCACCATTTAAAAGTCATAGCTTCCATACCTCTAACTGATTCTGTTAAAATCTTCTTTAAGAATTCTAGCTCTTCAAAACTTAATCTTAATTCTTTTTTCTCTTTTGAATCACAAATAGATTTTATATAGTTAAAAAACTCTAATATATTTTTAGCTTGGTCATCTGCACCTGTAAACTGCTTTTTAGCCTCATCTATAAATTTCCCTAAAAACTTTTTGTCAGCTTTCTCTAAAGTAACGCTGTATTTCTTTTTACCCTTACCTATTTTTTGAATAATATTCATCATCCCCATCATAGCAGAGGCATTATTCATCTCCATAGGATTTAAATTATTTGCATTTACCTTTTGTACTTTCACTTTTCCCCCTTAAATCTTCCCTATAACACCCTCTATCATCTCTTGTGATATAGCTCCATTTCTTAATATTTTTATTTTTTCACTACTTAAATCTATTATTGTAGACTCTTTTCCAACAGGGCATTGCCCACCATCAATAATTATATCTACTCTATTTTTAAACTCTTCTGACAACTCTAAATAACTCTTAGGGGTATGTTCCCCTGAAATGTTTGCACTTGTAGTTGGAAGTACACCCCCTGCAGCCTCAATAATTTTTAAAGCTATCTTATGATCAGGCATCCTTACACCTACTGTTTTCCCATTAGAAACCATTATATCAGGAACTTCATCTTTTTTTTCCAGTATTATTGTTAACCCTCCAGGCCAAAATTTTTCAGTAAGTTTTTCAAATTTTACCTTGTTCACTTCTGGAATATCAGCAATTTTTTCAACTATCTCTTTATCACTAACTAAAGCAATAAGCGGTGAACTAAAATTCCTGCTTTTGGCAGCATATATTTTTATCAATGCCTCTTCTGAAGATATTCTCGCTCCAACTCCGTAAACTGTGTCTGTAGGGTATATTATCACTCCATTATTATCAATATACTTCTTTATCTTATCGTAATTTATTTTTTGAGCATTGAAGATTATATGCATCCCCTCTCACCTATGCCTTTTTTTATATAATATCCTGAAAATCATTTTATCATATTTTTACAAAAAAATCGAGAAATTTCAATATTTTACTACTCTTTTTCTGTTTTTAAATATGGTTTTATTTTATTAAACAAAAAAGAAAGGGGAGATTTTCCCCTTTCCTCTTTTAGACCTTATCTTAAAATTATTATTTTTCTATTTTTTCAAATAAATCTGATACAGGTTCATTTGCTACAACTCTTTTTATAGCTTCAGCAAAAATTACATCTGAGCTTAAAACTACTATCTTATCTAATTTTTTCTCATCTTTCTGATTGATTGAGTCTGTTATAACAACCTCTTTTAAAGCTGATTTTTTAATTCTTTCAATAGCTGGTCCTGAAAAAATTCCATGTGTGCAACATGCATATGCCTCTTTTGCACCTCTTGCAATTATAGCATCTGCTCCACCTGTTATTGTTCCTGCTGTATCTATCATATCATCTATAAATATAGCAATTTTACCTTCTACCTCTCCGATTAAATTCATTACTTCAGACATATTTGGTTTAGGTCTTCTTTTGTCTATTATAGCAATTTTACAATCTAACCATTCAGCTAATTTTCTGGCTCTCTTTACTCCACCAATATCAGGAGAAACAACTACAACACCATCTCCGTGCATCCCTTTAGCTCTAAAATATCTAGCAAGTAGTGGTAAAGCTTGCATATGATCCACAGGGATATCAAAGAACCCTTGTAATTGGTCAGCATGTAGATCCATTGTCATAACTCTAGTTACACCAGCAACAGTTAATAAATTTGCAACTAATTTAGATGTGATCGGTTCTCTTGGACTAGCTTTTCTATCTTGTCTTGCATATCCAAAATAAGGCATTACAACAGATATACTTTTTGCTGAAGCTCTTTTTAAAGCATCTACAAATATTAAAAGTTCCATTAAATGCTCATTTACAGGGTTAGAAGTTGACTGTATTACAAAGATATCTCTTCCTCTTACAGTTTCATCTATTCTAGCATAGATTTCCCCATCTTCAAATCTAACAATTGTTCCTTCTCCTAGTTCAATTCCTAATTTTGAAGCTATTTTTTCTCCTAACTCTTTGTTTGAAGACCCACAAAATATTTTCATATTTTTTGAATTAATCATTTTAACCTTTCCTCCAGTTTTCTTTTATTACTTGCTTACTTCTTCCTATTCCTAAACCATTTTTGGGAACATCCTTAGTTATTGTTGACCCTGCTGCAGTTATAGCACCCTCTCCAATTTCAACTGGTGCAACTAGCATAGTGTCACTTCCTATAAAAACATTTTTTCCTATAACTGTTTTGAATTTATTTTTTCCATCATAGTTGCAAGTAATTGTCCCTGCACCTATATTTGTTTTCTCACCTATTGTTGCATCCCCTAAATAAGTTAAATGCCCAGCTTTAACCCCTTTTTCTAAAGTTGACTTCTTTGTTTCTACAAAGTTTCCTATATGTACATCCTCTTTCAAATGAGATTTTGGTCTTAAATGTGCGAAAGGTCCTATTGTTGCTCTGTCCTCTATTATGCTCTCTTCTAGAGCTGAGCTCTCTACTCTCACATTGTTTCCAATTTTACAATCGATAATCCTTGTATTACCTAAAATTTCACAGTTCTCACCGATTACTGTATTCCCTTGAATCAGAGCACCTGGGTAAACAACTGTATCTCTTCCTATTTCAACACTTTCTTCTATGTAAGTGCTGTTCGGATCTATTAAAATGACACCATCTTCCATAAGTTTAATATTTTTTCTGTCTCTTAAAATTTTACTAGCTTGAGACAGCTCCACTTTTGAGTTTATCCCTAATATTTCAAAATTATCTTCTAAAATAAAAGCTTCTATTACCTTCTCTTCTGAAACTTGGATACCTATAACATCTGTTAAATAGTACTCCCCTTTTTCATTATTGTTATTAATTTTATCTAAAGCTTTAAATAACTCTAGTGAATTAAAGCAATACACTCCTGCATTAACCTCTTTTATCTGTTTTATCTCTTGTGTTGCCTCTTTTTCTTCAACAATAGATACAACTCTGCCATTTTTCTTCACGATTCTTCCATAACCAAATGGATTTTCGTAAATAGATGTTAAAATTGTTGTTGCTGCACCTTTTTCTTTATGGTATTCATATAATTTTTTTAATGTCTCTGCTCTTAACAGTGGTGTATCACCGCAAAGTACCATTACATCACCATCATAATTTGCTAATTTTTCTTTGGCTTGTTTAATTGCATGTCCAGTTCCCAACTGTTCCTCTTGAACTACATACTCTACATCTCCTAAAGCATCTAAAACAAGCTCTTTTTTATGTCCAAGTATTAAAATATTTTGCTCTACATCTATCTCTTCTAAAACATTCATTATCTTTTTTACCATAGGGATCCCATTGGCTTTATGGATTACCTTTGGAAGCTCAGATTTCATTCTAGTTCCCTTTCCAGCTGCTAAAATTAGTGCTTTAAAATTCATAACATCACCATCCAAATTTTATTATTGACAATACTACTGTATCTCCTTAGATATCTTCTCATAACTTTCATTAATCTCTTTTATCTTAGCTTCTTGATATTTCTTTTCCTGTTCAGTGGCATTAGAGTACAGATCCGGATGATGTGTTTTAACTTTATCTCTATATGCTTTTTTTATCTCATCTTTTGTTGCACCAACTCTTATTCCTAAATTTTCATAATCTTTTTCTGTAGCCCCTTGTTGTATGAAAATATTTTCATTTGAACTTCCAGAATTATAACTATACCCACCAGCTTGTCTAAAAAAATCTTCAAAATCTTTTTGCTGCTGCGATGAACTAGTTGAAGAGTAATAATAAAATTTATTCTTCTTTCTTTTTGGCTGATTTTTATTTCTTAAAAAATACGCAAAAAAAAGAATCAATGCAAGCCAAGGGTTATTGATCAGTATTGCAAAAATTATACCTAAAATTTTTAAACCAAAACTAAAAAAAAGTATTACTACCATTAAAAGTATAAAAGGGACTAAATTAAACATTCTCCCAGATACGCTTCCTATAAGAATACACATAAAAATTATAAAAACTATAATTTCAATCATTACACTATTTCTCCTAAGCTAATTTTTAGCTCTTTTCTCTTAATTTTTCATTCAATTCTTGAATTTTTTTATTTATTTCTCCATCTCTAGGATCTATTTCAAAAGCTGCTTTATACTCCCTTAAAGCTTTTTCAAGACGCCCCATAGCTTCATATTTTTTTGCAAAATCTATATGAGCTTGATACATATCAAGATCTAAAAATATTGCTAGATCGTAACAGTGAATAGCCTCTTTTATCTCACCTATTCTCGAGTATGCATTCCCTAATAAAAAATACACAAATGATAATTTAGGATCGTAGTCTAAAGAGATATTTAAATATTTTATTGCTTCTTGATATACCTCTTTCTCATAATATAGATACCCTAAAAATGCATTATGACTTGCACTCTTTGGTTCTAAGGTAATCAATTTTAAATAAACATTTATTGCTCCATCTATATCTTTTTTATAATATAAAATATTCCCTAATTCTTTTTTTAATTTTATATTTCCAGGTTCTTCAAGTAACTGTAACCTTATTTTTTCCTCTTTATTTTTAAGCGTTTCCAAACTTTTATCACAATAATTTTTAAAAACATCCACTCTTAACATCATACATCCCCTTTTGTTATGATATTTTAAATTTATTATAGCACAAAAGAATTTTTTTATTAAGAATTTTCGTAATAAAATAAGGTTGAACTAAAAAACTTCAGCCCAACCTTTTATTTTTATAACTATGCTTGCTTAGCTACTGTTACTAACTTAGCAAATTCAGCTGCATTATTTACTGCCATGTCAGCAAGAACTTTTCTATCTAAAACTATTCCAGCTTTCTTTAACCCGTTCATTAATACTGAGTATGTAATTCCGTTTATTCTAGCTGCTGCGTTTATTCTTATGATCCATAATTGTCTCATTTTTCTTTTTCTTACTAATCTATCTCTTGTTGAATATACTGCTGCTTTTGTTGTTGCTTGTTTAGCTTGTTTGAAAACGTCACCAGACGCTCCTCTAAATCCTTTAGCTGCATTTAAAACTTTTTTATGTCTTCTTCTTCTTACTATTCCAGTTTTTACTCTCATTTATTTGATCCTCCTATTATTCGAAATTTATTAATTAATTATCTTCCTACTCCGTATGGTAATAGAGCTTTCATATGCTTCTCTAATGTAGATGTTACAACCATATCTTTCTTTAAGTTATTTTTTCTTTTTCTTGTTTTCTTTGTTAAAATGTGGCTTTTTCCTGAATGCTTAACAACGAATTTTCCAGTCCCTGTCACTTTTATTCTTTTTTTAGCCCCTCTATGAGTTTTCATTTTTGCCATTTTAATATATCCTCCTCTTTTCTATTATTATTTCTTTTTTGGTGTCAAAATAATATGTTTTTGTTTTTCTCTATATTTTTTATCTGCGTCAGCAATTTCCGCAAATTTTTCAGCGATTAATTCAAGACTCTCTATTCCTAAGTCTGCATTCATTCTTTCTCTACCAAAAAGTGTTAAAGTAACTTTTACTTTATTATCTTTTTCTAAGAATTTTTCTATATGAGAAACTTTTGTTTCTAAATCATGTTCATCTATTCTTGCAGAGATTTTTACCTCTTTAATAATAACTTGCTTCTGATTTTTTTTAGCTTCTTTCATCTTTCTTGTCTGCTCATATTTAAATTTACCGTAATTCATTATTTTACAAACAGGGGGCTCAGCATTTGGTGAAATCTCTACTAAATCTAACTCTTGCTCTTCAGCTAACGCTAAAGCTTCTTGAGAAGACATAATACCTAATTGCTCTCCACTTTCAGAAATTATTCTTAACTCTTTCCCTCTTATTTTTTCATTAATTCTAACTTTGTCAGAAATAATAAACACCTCCATTTTTACACCTAAAACTAACTTTTATAAACTTTCAAAATACCATCAAGAAATTAACCCTTTAACTTCTTTTAGAATAAAAAAAGGACGTTATCCGCCCTATTACCTTTAGAATAAAACCATCATTAAATTTAAACAAATAATAAAACTTTATTATCCATCTAATTTAACACTAAGATTAAATTCAGTAACCTTAAAATCAATTTAAAACTTAAGGTGAGGAAATAGGATCCCTTCTTGTATTTTTTTATTAATACTAACTTTAATTATAATACCATTTTTTTTTATTTTTGTCAATTGTTTTATTAGAAAACTATGGCGCACCCAGCAGGGGTCGAACCCACAACCTTCTGATCCGTAGTCAGACGCTCTATCCAATTGAGCTATGGATGCAACTATATTATTTAAGTAATAAAAAAAGGTAGATAGCCTACCCACCAAAATGATTTAGTGGCGGTGAAAGAGAGATTTGAACTCTCGATACGGGATTAACCGTATACTCCCTTAGCAGGGGAGCGCATTCGGCCGCTCTGCCATTTCACCGCATTATGGCGGAGAGCCAGAGACTCGAACTCTGAAGTCTTACGACGTCGGTTTTCAAGACCGATTCCTTACCAATTAGGATAACTCTCCGTACCTTCATGATGGTACCATAATTATTTTCTTATGTCAATTATTTTCTTTAAGATTTTTTTGGTTCTACCTCTATTTCGTTCCATCCGTTAACTATTAAATCTAATTTTCCTGTTGTTGGATCTATTATTAAACCATGAACTGGGATATTTTTTGGCATTAAAGGGTGGTTTTTTACAATAGAAACACTTTTTTGTAAAGACTCTGTAACATCATCAAACCCGTGCAGCCACTTGTTTATATCTATCCCTGAATGACGTAAATTATCAAGTGTATTCCCTTCAATACCTCTTTTCATCATCTCATTAATTATTTTATCAGCATCAAAATTACAAACTCCACAGTCATAATGCGGAATTATTAAAACCTCTTCTACTTCTAAAGAATATATTGCAACTATTATACTTCTCATGGCAGACCCAAAAGGGTGGACTATATTCCCACCAGCATTTTTTATTATTTTAGCATCACCATTTTTTATATTTAAAGCTTGTGGCAAAAGTTCTGTTAATCTTGTATCCATACAAGTAACTATAGCTATTTTTTTATCTGGAGTCTTACTAGATTGATACTTTAAATACTCTTTAGAATCTACAAATTGTTTATTAAACTCCATTATCTCTTCCAAATTTTTTCTAATCACAAACTCTACCCCCTATTAAATCACTATAAAAATTATTTTCCTTTAAAAAAAGAGCTTTAAATACACTTATTTATAGCTCTTTTTTTAGTTATTTTATTGAGCGATTAATTCATTCATCTCTTTTATTAAAGCATCAGCATCTAAACCGTGTGCTTCTAAACCTTCACCTATGCTCTCACCTGAGGCAACCATACACCCAACGCAACCTAATCCATATTTACGAAAAACTGTTGTTATTACTGGATATTTTTGCACTGCTTCTAAAATATTCATATCTTTTGTTATCATTTTTTCCCCCTTCTTTATATTAGTTATTTTTTACTTATTTTTTACTTATCTCTTTATGTCCATAGTCTAAAGATTATATTACAATTTATACTATTTGTCAACTTATATTTAACTTTATAACCTAGTTTTATCCTTATCCCACTACATTTAATAAATCATGGATTCTGACTACTCCAACTAGCTTATCATCTCTAAACACAGGTAATACTGATATTTGACTAGTTCTATTCTCCATCAGTTCCAATGCGTCTATAGCTAATTTATCCTCTTGTACTTTTGTGTAATTTCTTGTCATTATATCTGAAGCTTTTAAATTAAAAAATTCATTTTTTCTACTAAGAGCTCTTCTTACATCCCCTTCAGTAATTATCCCCACCATATCTTCAAATTTTTCATCCATTACACATACAGTTCCTAATCTCTTATTGCTCATTACCATGATGATCTCTTCTGATAGGCTGTTCTCAGTACACATTGGGATATTCTCCCCTTTATGCATAACATTTTCTACTTTCATCAGCAGCCTTCTTCCTAAAGAACCACCAGGGTGGTATAGTGCAAAGTTTTCTGGCTTAAAATCCCTTAATTTAATTAAAATTGCTGCTAAAGAATCTCCCATAACAAGAGTACACGTTGTAGATGACATAGGTGCTAAATTTAAAGGACACCCTTCGCACTCTACACCTACATCCAATATATAGTCTGCAGCTTTCCCCAATTTAGAATTTTTATTTCCAGTCATAGCTACTAGCTTTGCCCCTATTGTTTTTATAGATGGAAGTATTGAGATAACTTCATCACTGTTACCACTATTTGATATAGCTATTACTACATCATCTTTTCCTATCATCCCAAGGTCTCCATGCAGCCCTTCTGCTGAATTCATAAACACAGTAGATGTACCTGTCGATGCAAGAGTTGCAGCTATTTTTTTTCCTATTATCCCTGATTTTCCTATCCCTGTTATAACAACTTTACCATGAGATTTATAAATAAGGTCAGCTACCTCTTCTAGCTCTATACCAATTTTATCTCTTACTTTTTTTAAACTCTCTATTTCAACATCAAATATTGATTTCCCATACTCTTGTATATTCATCAGATGCCCCCTATTTATGGTTTTTATCTAGATTTAACTAAGTCATCTATAGCAATTGCTGTTTTTAATACCTCTTCTAATTCATGCAGTTTTAACATATTAGGACCGTCTGATTTTGCGTTATCTGGATCTGGATGAACCTCTGCAAATATAGCATCTATCCCGATAGCAAGTCCTGCTCTCATAAGAGGTGCTACATACTCTCTATCTCCAGAAGTGGAATCTCCTGCTCCTCCTGGTCTTTGCACTGCATGAGTAACATCAAACACAACAGGGTATCCAAGTTTTCTCATCTCTATTAACCCTCTCATATCTACTACCATATTATTATAACCGAAAGTTGTTCCTCTTTCACATAATAATATGTTTTCATTTCCAAGCTCCTCCATTTTTTTAACAACATTTTTCATATCCCATGGAGCTAAGAACTGACCTTTTTTTATATTTACTGGCAGTCCAGTTTCTGCTGCTGCTGCAAGTAAATCTGTTTGTCTGCATAGAAATGCAGGTATTTGTAAAATGTCTACAAATTTTGCTGCCTCTTTACAGTGCCAAGTTTCATGGACATCAGTTATTACAGGAAGCCCAAGCTCATCTTTTACTCTTTTTAATATTCTAAGCCCTTCACTCATTCCAACCCCTCTAAACCCCTTAATAGAAGAACGATTAGCTTTATCATATGAAGCTTTAAATATTAAGTTTATCTCTAATCTACTGCAGATCTCTTTCAATTTTTCTGCAATATCCATAACCATCTCTTCTGATTCTATTACACAAGGACCTGCAATAAGAGAAAATCTAAATTTCCCACCTATTTCAAACATATCTGCTATTTTTATTTTTTTTACTTCATTAACTAACATTATACTCTCCCTTGTTTCATTAATTTTTTTATAATCTCTTTTCTTAAATACTCTCTATCATCAAAATGATACTTTACTTTTCCTAAAATTTGGTAAGCTTCATGCCCTTTTCCAGCAACAATTATAATCTCACCATCATTTGCTAACTCTACAGCTTTTTTAATAGCTTGCTCTCTATCTGGTTCAATTATAACAGAGTTACGGTCAATATTCACTATCATATCCTCTATTATATCCTCTATTTTTTCAGTTCTTGGATTATCTGCAGTAACTATGACAGTATCACTGTATTTTATAGCCACATCTGTCATAATAGGTCTTTTTGTTTTATCTCTATCTCCACCGCATCCAAAAACAGTTATTATCTTTTTAAATTCTAACTCTTTTACTGTTTTTAATAAATTTTCTAAAGCATCTGCACTATGTGCATAATCCACTACTGATGTAAATTTTTGATTGCAGTCAATAATCTCAAAACGCCCTGGAGCCGCTGTTAAATTTTGCACTTTAGTCATAATTTCATCCCACTCATAACCTAAAGAGAGTGCTCCTCCTATTGAAGCTAAAATATTATATAGATTATATTTTCCAAGGAGATTTATCTTAGTTTTTACACTGTATTTTTTATTGTTTATATCTGTATAGTTTATTTCTACAATATTTCTGCTATCACCAAAAAATCTTCCATTTAATACTCCTGATTCAATACCGTATGACAATCCAGAAAATTCATTGAAATATTTTTGTCCATATACATCATCAGTGTTAATAACACCTTTTCCTATAATTTTCTCATTCCCTTTTTTTAATTTAGTAAATAGTTTTCTTTTGGCTAAATAGTATTCATCCATATTTTTATGAAAATCTAAATGTTCAGGTGTTAAATTTGTAAAAATAGCTGCGTCAAACTCTAACATATCAACTCTTCCTAGCATTAAAGCATGAGAGCTCACTTCCATCACTAAATATTTTATCCCTTTTTGAACAATTTTTTTGCACATCTTTACTATATCCAAGGACTCAGGTGTTGTATTGGGTGCTTCTATAACTTCATTCCCTATTTTATATTCAACAGTCCCTATTCTAGCTACATTTTCTTTTCCTAAAATCTGTTCTAAAAGATATGTTATTGTTGTTTTTCCGTTAGTCCCCGTAACCCCTATTATTTTTATCTCATTTTGTGGCCAGCCATAAAATTCAGAGGAGATTTCACCTAATTTTTCTCTTAAATTTTCCATTAAATAATAATCTACGCCCTCTTTTTTTACTATTTCTTTGCTATGGATCACTCCTTTAGCACCATTTTCAATAGCTGTTTCTATATAATTGTGCCCATCAACATTTGCTCCCTCTAAAGCTACAAAAATATCTCCACTCTTTATATTTTTAGAATTATATTCCATATTCTTATATTTTTCTCTATTTGCCATTAGTAAATTCATATTTTGACCTCTTCTTTTTATATTGCTTACCCTTTAATTTTAACATATTTTATTTTTTTTTCATAATAAAATAAGAGACACTGATTTTATGTCTCTCATCTTCGTATTCTTATTATTTTTTCTCTACCTCACCATTATTTCTCATCCATGGTGGTAAATCTAAATCTATTTTTTCTGCTGTATGCTCTAAAGTTTCAGGTTTTTTCTCTTCTACTTTTGCAGCAACACTGATAAAAGGTTCAGCTTTTTCATTTTCATCTACGAAATTATTAGCTATAACTGTAACTTGGATCTTTTGTCCTAGCTCTTCATCAATAGCAAGTCCAAACATAACATCCTCTGTTGTCTTTCCTGCTGCATCTCTTACCATCTCTGATATAGTACTTGCTTCCTGTAATGTTACAGATGATGAACCTGTTATATTAATAAGTATTTTACTTGCTCCATTTATTGATTTTTCCAAAAGAGGTGACTGTAAAGCTTTTTCTGTAGCTTTTATTGCTCTATTCTCCCCTTCTCCCTCTCCAAATCCTAATACAGCTATACCTGAATTCTGCATAGTAGTTTTTATGTCTGCAAAGTCTAAGTTGATAAGTCCATTGCCAATCATTAAGTCAGCAACACCTTTAATACCTATTTTTAAAATATTGTTAGCCTCTTTAAAAGCGTTCTGAATTGTTATTGTTTTATCTGGTAATTCGAATAGTTTATCATTAGGAATAATTACAAGAGAGTCTACACACTCTTTTAGCTTTCTAATCCCGTCATCTGAATTATTTTTTCTCTTCTTTCCTTCAAAACCAAATGGTCTTGTTACTACTGCTACAGTAAGTATTCCCATATCTTTAGCTATTTTAGCTATAACTGGTGATGAACCTGTTCCTGTTCCACCACCCATACCAGATGTAATAAACAACATATCTGTATCTTCTAACAACACTCTTAGTTTCTCTTCATCTTCTTGTGCTGCAGCTTTTCCTATTTCTGGATCAGCTCCTGCTCCTAAACCTCTAGTTAGTTTTTCTCCTAACTGAACTCTTACATCTGCTAATGAACGATTCAAATCTTGAGCATCTGTGTTTGCCGCAATAAACTCAACTCCACTTACTCCTGATTCTATCATATCGTTTATTGCATTACCTCCTGCTCCTCCTGCTCCTATAACTTTAATTTTAACTATTCCTTCATTCACAACTATTCCCCCTCCTAAAAATATTAGACATAATTTCCAAAGAATTCTTTAATCTTTTCTATAAAACTAATTTTTTCTTTTTTTGGTTCTTCATTTTCTTGAATAATTTCCAATGTAGGAATACTGCTATCAGCTACATCTTCGATTTTCTCCTCTTCTTCCTCTTTCTTTATATTTTGTAATTTTTCAAATTCATCTTTCATTACTTCAAGCATTATCCCAATTACACTGGCCATGGCTGGATTTTTTTCAGATAGCCCCACCATTAAAATCGGTTCTTTTTTTACTACTTTATAAGCTGTATACTCTGATATTTTCTTTATCAATTCATCTAATACAATGGCTCCACCTGTTATTATAATCCCTTTTCCTAAATATCCATTAAATCCAGATTCTTCAATTGTATCTAAAATAAATTTTGCTATATCCTCTGTTCTTGCATCGATTATCTTTCTGATATGATTTACTGTAAAACTTTTTTCATTTACAATAATTTTGTCATCTTCTATATTTTTATCTTTCAGCTTTTGAATTATATCTAAAGCTTCCTCTTTAGTAATTTCTAAAATATATGACAGATCACTCACATAATGCATACACCCTAATGCTATGGATTTAGAATGAATCATTTTTGAATTTTTATACATTATGATATCAGTTATCCCTTCCCCTATATCAATCAAAGCAACACCTTTATTTTTTTCTTCCTCATCTAAAACGGATTCTCCAGAACAATATGCATTTAATGTTATTCTTTCTACTGAAAGCCCTACTCTATTTATTACCTCTTCATAACCACTTAGTTCTAACTCTTTCATGCTTATAAGATGTATATCCGCCTGTAGCTCTTTTCCTGTTACCCCTTTTGGATTTTTTAGTATCCCAGAGTTATTTACTCTTATATTATACATCTCTTTTTTTATTACTTTTTCACCTAAATTTATTAACTCTTTTTCAGCTTCTCTATACAGTTCATCAATTTCTTTTTCAGTGATTACTGTTTCTGGAAAACTTATTCTCGTGCTCACTGTTCTAGATTTTATATTGGGACTGCTTATACCTATTGTCACTTTATCTATCTTTCTGTCTAATTTATACTCCATCTCTTTTATAGCTTTATCGATAGATGCTGTTAACTCTTCAGGGTTTACAATCATAGATTTTTTTAACCCTTTTGTATTTGATTCTACATACCCTAAAACTCTAACTTTTTGACCATTATCGTATAGCTCTGCAACTAATACTTTAATTTTTGAATTACCAATATCTACTGCTGTTTTAATTATCTCTTTTTGGTTTGTCAATTGAATCAGCTCCTATCTCTTTTACAACATAACCATCAAATCGTAAATCTATGTATTCTATTTTTTTATCTTTGCTTAAATTAAAATATAACTCTCTCAATACATCGTATTTTTCATCTATCACATTCTGTTGTGTTTTTATTATAACATCTTTATCAATCAATAAATCTATTTCAATTGGACTTTTATAATAAATTTTTGTAATCATCTTTACTAGCTCAGCATCTTTTATTTTAAAAAGTAATTTTAAGATATCTTCTATCTCCTCTTCTGAGTTTACAAATATAATAGGTAGCTCTTTTACACTTATCTCCTCTATAAAGGCGAAAATCTCACCTTTTTCTCCAATTGCAAAATTTTTGCCATTTATATTTGCGTAATATGATGGTTCTTTTTCTTCAATCAGAAAATCAACAGCACCTAATTTAGGGTAACTTATATTTACGCTCTTTACTCTTATATCCTCTTGAATCTTTTGTTTTAATTTATTTAACGGAAGTTCCCATATACTTTTTCCATAAATAGAATCAGACAATTTTATTAATTCGTCCTTTATCAAAGAGTAGTTTCCGTTATATTTTATAATACTTAACTTAAATTCAGGCTTTGATATATAGTTTTTTTCTACTTTATCTATAACAAATAAGAAAATCGTTAAATACAAAGTTCCTAAAAAAAATTTTAACAACTAGCTTCACTTCCTTTAAATAAAGTTTTTACCCTTAAACTTATCTACCATTTTTTTTACTAAATCATCAAAAGTATACCCTTTTATTGTTCCTAGTTCTGGTATTAGGCTTGTTTCAGTCATACCTGGGCAAGTATTTACTTCCAAGAAATATGGTTTCCCATCTTTTAAAATAAAATCGCTTCTTGAAATTCCCATCAATCCTAATTCTGAATGTATTTTCAGTGATGCTAAACAAACTTCATCATAAGCTTCTTTTGTTATCTTAGCAGGATATTCATGCGATGATCTACCTTTTGAGTATTTAGCTTCGTAGTCGTATAATTCATTTTCAGATTTTATTTTCAAAACACCGAAAATTTCATCATCAAATACACCAGCTGTTAACTCTTCCCCTAAAATATACTCCTCTATTACAATCTTTTTATTCTCTAACTCTTTAATAGCAGCTAAAGAGTTCTCTCTATTTTTGCAAATATATATACCAAAGCTTGAACCCTCTTTTGCAGGTTTAATTATTACAGGGTATGAGTCAATCTCATCGATGCTGTTATAATTTTTTGGAACTCTTATCCCTGCTAACTGCGCTATTTTTTTAGTATGAACTTTATCCATAGCTATAGCACTACCTGTAACTCCTGACCCTGTATAAGGTTTTTTCAGCATATCTAGTAATGCCTGGACTCTTCCATCTTCTCCAAACTCTCCATGAAGCACTAAATATGCCAAATCATAATCATTTTCTATAAAGGCAGAAACTATATTATCTTCATTTAAGTCTATACCATAAGCGTTATACCCCTGCTTTTTCAGACTATTTAAAACTGCATTTCCACTTTTTAAAGAGATCTCCCTTTCTGAAGATATTCCACCCATAAATACAGCTATTTTTAAATTATTTTCACCATTATTCGTTAACAACAACAATCTCCTCCTCAAGTAGTATTCCAGTTTTCTCCTCTACTTCCTTTTTTACATGTTCAATCAAACTTCTAATATCATTATAAGTTGCTGAACCTAAATTTACTATAAAATTCGGATGTTTCGTAGAAATTTGTGCTCCACCTACTGTATAACCTTGAAGACCTGATTCCAATATCAATTTTGCAGCAAATTTGCCATTTGGATTTTTAAAGCTACTTCCTAAATTAGGCAGCTCTAAAGGGTGTCTCTCTTCCCTTTTTGCCTTTAATTCAGCAACCCTTGCTTTATTATACCCTTTTGAAAATCTGAATGTAGCTGACAATACTATCCATTTTTTTCTTTGAATCTCTGTGTTTCTATATGAAAAATCTATATTTTCTTTTTTTACAGTTCTAATATTTCTGTTTTCATCCAAAATTTCTATTTCAACTATATTATCAAAAATTTCGCTTTCATACGCTCCACCATTCATATAAACAAGTCCACCTAAAGTACCTGGTATTCCAGATAAATTTTCAAGGCCTGTATAATTCTTACTTTCTGTATACTCTATTAATTTGGAAAAGTCAATACCTGATTCAACTTTTATTAAACTTTCTTCTATTTCTTCTATTTTATCCAGCTTTTTTAAGCTTAAAAAATTTGTTTCTAACTCACAATCATTAATAAGAGTGTTTGTCCCATTTCCAATAATAAATATATTAGAGTAGTTTTCAACAATATCTTTTATCTCTTCTTTAAATTCTACTATAAAGTAGTTTCTAGCTATTCCTCCTACTTTCATATTAGAATGCTCTTTCATCTCATGTTTTTTATATATTTTCATTTTTTTCTAATTTTTCTACTATTTCATGAGCGAAACCAGATATATTTCCAGCTCCCATAAAAAGAAAAACTTTATCCTCCTTACAAGAATTTATCACTTTCATAATGTCATTTTGATCCTCTATAATCGTAATATTTTCATGATTAATCTCATTTTTCAGCATCTCTAAATTCACATCATAAATATTTTTTTCACCTGCCGAATAGATAGGTAAAAGTAATACTTGCTCTACTCCTTGAAAACACCCTTGGAATTTATCTAATAAAAATTTCACTCTAGAGTATCTATGTGGTTGGAATATTGCTATTATTCCATTTTTTTCAATGCTTTTAGCCCCTTGCAGTGTAGCTGCAATCTCTGTTGGATGGTGTGCATAATCATCAATTATTTTTATCCCATTATTGTTATATAAGATATCATATCTTCTTTTAGCACCTTTAAAGCACAGTAATGCTCTTTTTATTTCAGATATCTCAACACCAAATTTATGCGACAGATAGATAACAGGTAACGAGTTAGAGACATTATGCATCCCAGGAATTGAAATAGCAAACTCTCCAATGCTCTCTCCATTAATGATAACAGTATACTCTGTTTTTCCATCTTTTATAACTATATTTTTAGCAAATATATCTGCATCTGAATTTTTTATAGAGTAAGTAGTTATGTTTTCTCTATTTTCAATAACTTCTCTTATATTTTTGCAGTCAAAAGAAACTATTGCTTCTTTTGTAGTTTGATCTAAAAATTTAGCAAAAGATTTTTTTATATTTTCTAATGAACCATGATTTTCTAAATGGTCCGCTTCTATATTAGTAACTATTGAATAAGATGGTGTCATATATAAAAATGAGTTATCACTTTCATCAGCTTCAGCTATAAAGTATTCAGAAGAACCTGGTCTTGCATTAGAACCTATCTCTGGCAATATTCCCCCAACTGCAATTGTTGGATCTTTAGACACCATACATGCCGATAACATTGAACTTGTAGTTGTTTTTCCATGAGTCCCAGCTACAGCTATTCCAGTGGCCAAATTTATCAGTGTCCCTAAGAGCTCGCCTCTTTTTACTATTTTTATATTATTTCTAACTGCATAGGCATACTCGGGGTTACTATCTTTTATAGCACTTGAAGCTATTACAGTGTCTACCCCTTCCATATTTTTTTCATCATGGCAGTTATATACTTTTATTCCCATATTTTCGAGCTCTTCTGTGGCATAGCTTCTTGACAAATCGGCTCCTAAAACTTCAAACCCTTTCATCTTCATTATCTTAGCAAGACCGCTCATCCCTATTCCATTTATTCCTATAAAGTAAATTTTTTTCAATATCATATCCCCCAAATATCCAGCACTGCGACTATCTCTTTTGCTGCATTTTTTCTTTTTAACCCTTTTATTTTCAGGCTTATATTCTCTAATAACTCTTGATTTTCTATTAAATCTAAAGCTTTATCTATAGCTAAATGCCCCTTACTTCCACTGTATACATAAGTTCCTTGTACCTCTTCTAAAATTTTAGCATTTTCAATCTGCCCAACTTTTTTATAACGATAAGGTATCAATACAGAAGGTTTTTCTAACTCTATCAACTCTGAAATAGTTAAGGCTCCTGCTCTGCATACAACTAAATCTGCTGCTGCCATTATATTTATCATATTATCAAAATAAGGTTTTATTACATCTTTAGTTTTTATTCTATCTATTTTTTTCGTCACTTCAGAATAAAGTTTTTCTCCTGTAGCCCAATAAATTCTTAAATTTTTGTTTTCATAAATTCTATTCCACTCTTGCAGCACAGCATCATTAATCTCTTTTGCTCCTAAACTTCCTCCTGTTATCAACAAAACTTTTTCATTAGAAGAGACTTTCAAATTTTCCCTTTCAACCTTTCTATCAATATTTAAAATATCTTTTCTTAAAGGATTTCCAGTCACTAATATTTTCTCTTCATATTTTATAGGAAGATCATCATAAGATGCTTCAAAAGCTAAAAATATTTTTTTACAAAATCTAAAAAACAATCTATTTGTTAGACCAACAGTAGCATTTTGCTCTTGAATATATATCTTTTTTTTAAGTAAAACACCTGCAATTAAAATAGGAATAGAGATATAATTACCGAACCCTATTATAGCATCTGGTTTTTCACTTTTTACTATTTTTATGCTTTGAAAAATAGCTTTTATATAATTTATCAAATTTGTAAGAGTTTTAGGTACTTGAATATTCAGCCCTATAAATCTATAACCAAATTTTGGGACTATATCTTTTTCCATTCTTACTGAAGTTCCTACAAACAGCACATCTATCCCATTCTCTTTTAACTCTTCTGCAACTGAGAGTGCTGGATATATATGTCCACCTGTACCACCTGTTGTCAGTATAACTTTTTTCAAAACTAACCTCCAAAATACTTTCTTACTACTTCTTTAAACTTTCTTCCTCTATCTTCAAAGTTTTCAAATTGATCATAACTAGAAGTAGCTGGAGAAAAAAGGACTACACCCTCCTCTTGAGGGGTTAACTTGCTTTTAAGCACCTGCATACAACAATCTATATTCTCAACATCAAAAATTTTATTTTCAGGATATGAAAACAATCTTAATTTTTCCAGTATTATATTTCTATTCTCACCAATTAAGTATACTTCTTTCATTCTATTCTCAACTACTAATTTTCCTAAATCAGTAAGATCTAAATGTTTATCTTTTCCACCACATATTAAAATACTCTCTGGATAAGCTTCTATTGCAAATTTTGTAGAATCTACATTAGTTGCTTTAGAATCATTGATAAATTTAATTTGCCCATAACTAAAAAAGTCTTCTAATCTATGCTCTATAGGCTTAGCAGTAGTTAAATATTTTTTTAATATTTCATTGCTTATTCCTACAATTTTCGCAGTAGCAGCTACAAAGAGCATATTTTCTAAGTTATGCTTACCTTTTAAAGAAAGCTCTTCAACTTTTAAAATCTCTTCTGTTCCAAACATTATACTATTATTCTCTAAAAAAATATATTTATCTTTACTATTTTTTGTTGTAACTCCTAACACTTCTCCAGTAATTCTATCGATTCTTTTTAAACTCTCTTTATCTTCCATATTTATAATAAACTTATCTGAAAACTTTTGATTTATTCCAATATTAAACTTAACATCATAATACTCTTCTATGTTATTATAACGTTCTAAATGATCAGGTGTAAGATTTATTAAAATAGCTATATCACTTTTAAAATTTATTAAATTTTCCAATTGGAAAGAGCTTAACTCTATAACAATATAGTCATACTCTATCTCGTCTAAAACTACTTCTCCAAAAGGTTTACCTATGTTTCCACAAGCTGTAGATTTATACCCTGCAAAAGACAATAATTCTGTTGTTTTAGCTGTAGTTGTAGTTTTTCCATTTGTTCCAGTAACAGCTATAATTTTAGTATGACTGCTATTTTTCTTTAATTCCATAAAACTAACTTCAATCTCATCTACTACAGGTATCTTTTTTTCAATTGCCCTTTTTACTAAATCAACATAAGGAATTCCCGGACTTTTCACAAATAACTCTATATCATCTAACAGTCCTATCGCTTCTTGTGATTTCATACCAATGCTATCATCCACAAGAATAACTTCGTATCTATTTTTTTCTAATATTTTTTTTGCACTTAAACCACTCTTTCCTGCTCCAAAAACCATAGCTTTTTTCATAATACTCTCCCTAAACTTATATTGAAATTCTTTTATTTAATTTGTTATATTCCTCTAAGTCTTACTATTGCAAGAGCTAATGTTCCAAACATTATGCTTATTATCCAAAATCTCATAGTAACTTTTGCTTCATGTTTTCCCAACAACTCATAGTGATGATGAATTGGAGCCATTTTAAAAACTCTTTTTCCAAATACTTTAAATGAAAAAACTTGAATTATTACTGACATTGCTTCAATAACAAATATTATTCCAACTATAGGAAGTAATAACTCTTGTTTTAAAAGGATTGCTACAGTTCCTAATACTCCACCTAAAGTCAATGATCCTGTATCTCCCATAAATATCTGCGCCGGATAAAAGTTATACCATAAAAATCCTAACCCTGCTCCACACATTGTAGCTAAAAAGACTGTTATCTCTCCAATCCCTACTGCATAATCAATATTTAAATGCTCACTCAGTATTATATGCCCTGTAAAATAAGCAATTACTGCAAATACAAACCCTGATATTACAACAGGCATTATAGCAAGTCCATCCAGTCCATCTGTTATGTTAACAGCGTTGGAAGCTCCCATTAAAATCAGCGTAATGAAAACAAAAGTACCTATCCCGCCTACATAAATAAAACTCCCTTTTATTAGTGGATTTAATATTGCATAGTCATAATGGCTCATCCCATCAGGTTTAAAGTAAGTGATAAATATCCAAACTACTATCGCTATTAAAAACTGCCCTAAAAGCTTTTTTTTCCCAGATAACCCTTTTTTATTTACAGTAAATTTAGTATAGTCATCAATAAAACCGATAGAGGCAAAAAGAAGTGTTACTAAAAGAAGTAATATTATATAGTTATTTGTTATATTTGTTGTAATGATTGAGGTGAATAAGATACTGGCTACTATCAATACTCCACCCATTGTCGGTGTCCCTTTTTTACTAAAATGAGACTCTGGTCCATCCTCTCTTATACTCTCTCCAAATTTTTTCTTTTTTAAATAGTCTATAAATGGTTTTCCAAGTATTAGCATAAAAAAGAATGATGTTAAAAATGCTAACGCCACTCTTAAATAAATTGATGATAAAATATGTAACTCTGCATAATGTTTGCTTAATATATATAACATGTTCTCTCCTAACTTTGCATTAATATCTCTTCTAACTTCATCCCTCTAGAACCTTTTAAAAATAAAACTGCTTCTTCTGTTTTATTAGATAAAATTTTTCTTTTTATCTCCTCTTTCTCTCCCAAAAATAGAATTCTTTCGGCATTTGCACATTTATTTTTTAGCCTCTCTAAAGCTTTTTTCATTCTACTACCATAAATGATTATCTCATCATAACCAAGTTCCAGAGCCAATTTAAGAGTATCTTCATGATATTCAATCTCTTTATCTCCCAACTCCAGCATATCTCCTAATACTGCTATTTTATATTTGTCTTTATAAATCTTATAGAACGATTTCAGTCCTAACTCCATAGATATGGGGCTGGCATTATAAGCATCGTTTACTACAACCATATTATTCCAATATAGTTTCTGAAATCTCATGGGAGTTATAGTTAAATTTTTTAATCCATCACGTATATTTTTTACACTTAACCCTATTTTTTCTCCTAATGCTATGCATATTCCACAATTATTAGCATTATATTCACCATTAATATCAACAACAAAATGCTCGTTATTCAGAGAAAACTCAATTCCATTTTCAGTCTGCTTAAAATCTCTGATGATGTAGTTTTTACAACCTATCTCCTCTTTCATATTAGAATTAAAACCGATCTTATTCCCAGGAACATTTACTAAATACTCATCATCCCCTGATAAAAAAGTATTCTCTTTTTCTACATATTGAAGCATCTCTGTTTTAGCTTTAAAAACATTTTCTTTTGTTTTTAATATCTCCATATGAGATAATCCTATATTAGTTATTATTGCATAGTCAGGTTCGGATATTTTACACAGTAAGTCTATCTCTTTCAAATCACTCATTCCCATTTCCAATATTAAATACTCTATTTCACTTTTAGTACTCAGTATTGTAAAAGGCAATCCTATATGATTATTATAGTTTCCCTGTGTTTTTTCAACTTTATATTTTTCTGATAAAATAGAATAAAGGATATCTTTAGTAGTGGTTTTCCCATTACTTCCAGTTATCCCTATTATATTAAATTTCGCCTCTTTTCTGTAAAGGTTAGCTATTTGCTGCATGAATTTCACAGTGTCTTCTACATAAATTATTCTATCACTATGAACCGGTTGTACCCTGTCACATACAATTAAAAAAGCTGATTTTTCCAAAGCATCTATTACATAATTATTTCCATTATTTATTGCGAAAAATAGATCACCACTCTCTATTTTTTCACTGTTCATTACTACTTTATTTATGTTTCCTTCAGTTATAACAGCCAGTTTACTCTCTAAATTGGGATTTAAATCAGCTATTGTTCTATCTTTTTTCAAAAAATTAACTATAACATCTAATAATTTTTTCATTTTTTTCCTTTCATTATATTAAATTGAATTAACTTAAATTTATTTTTTATTAAATTAAAGTTTTAGCAAACTGAAGAAGATTTTCATATACTTTACAATCTACACTCTCTTTTTCTAAAGTTTTTCTCCCATACCCTGTTTTAACTAATATAGGAGTTAACCCGACATTTTTTCCAGCTTCTATATCTGAAATTTTATCTCCAACCATGTAAGAATTCTTTATATCTATATTATATTCCTGAATACCTTGATTTAACATTCCAGGTTCAGGTTTCCTACACTGACAGTTCACTTTATATTTGCCTATCCCCTTTTTTTCATGATGAGGACAATAGTAGCATTTGGCTATTTCACCGCCATCCTCTTTAACTTTTTCACACATATATTCGTTTAATCTTTTTAAATCCTCTTCAGTATAATAACCTCTAGCTATCCCTGATTGATTTGTAACAACAATAACTATGTATCCTAACTTTTTAAATAATTTTAAACCCTCTAAAACTCCTGTTTCGAACTGAAAATCCTCTATTTTATGAAGATAATCTTTTTCAACATTTATTGTACCGTCTCTATCTAAAAATATAGCTTTTTTCATTTTTCACCCACAAAATATATAAAATAAATGTAACTCTTTATATTCTACACTAATTTATTTCATTTTTCTATCTTTATTATACTCATAAATGAAATAGTTAAAAAAATAATAATTTACAAAAAATAAAAAAAAGCTTGGCAAATTCCTATTCTCCCGGGCAGCTTCCCACCAAGTACCTTCAGCGTTTACGGGCTTAACTTCTGGGTTCGAAATGTGACCAGGTGTACCCCCGTAGCTATTTTT
>JAGNZR010000036.1 GCA_017984315.1 Fusobacteriaceae bacterium
ACTTAATTTATAATAAAGTAAACTATATTGAAATATTGATAAAACCAAAGGATGTATTAAATAAATATTAAATGAGTTATTTGATAAATTCCTAAATGTTTCATGTTTTATACGGATATTTAAAAAAGTTAAAAAACAAAATATTGCACTGAGTGCTACAAAAGGAGAAAGATAATTATAAAAGTATAAAGTCTTATTGAGTAAATTATATTTAACAAGATATTCAGTTATGAAAAAAATAGTCAATGCAGATAAAAAAGTAAATAATCCAGTAAATTTAGGATTAAATCTATACTTTTCAGAATACTGCTTTAAAGTATAACCTAAAGTAAAATAACCAAGATAATTAGTAAATTCAATAATCCAGTATAAAGTGCTGTTGGCTGCTATGACAAGGTCTAATAAAAGAATTACAACTGATAGTTTAAAAAAATTATTCTCACCAATATCATCTTTCAGTTTTATTAAAACAGGAGTGACAATATAGAGCCCAAGAGTTGAAAAAATATACCATAGATGATAATGTGGGATACCATAAAACCAATTTTTCAATAATATAATATATTGAAATTCCCCTCCACGTAAAGCAGTAAATTTAGGAAGATAAAAATAGTTAAAAATAGTATAGAAAATACTCCAAATAATACCAGGGATAACTATTTTATTAAATGTTTTTTTATAAAATCTAAAATAATCGGAATTATGTCCATTTCCTAAAATGAAAGCTCCACTTAACATTACAAAAATAGGAACTGATATCCGTGATATGGAATCAAAAAAATTTCCAATAGTAAATTGAAAATTATAATTGTTAATATTATCAACAACAAAATCTGCCGATACATGAATGACTATAACTAAAAAACAGGCAAAACTTCTTAAAAAATCTAGTTCATTATTACGTTCCATATATTCACCTTATAAAAAAAATTTTATAGCATAAAATTTATTAAAAAAATTTAATATGCAATATCATATATTATACATTAAAATGTTGCTATTAACCAAAAAAATTGGTAAAATTAATAATTAATTAAGTGTAAATAAAATCTGAAAAGGCTGGTTATTTAAAAATGAAAAGGAGTAAAATAGGCAAGCTTATTTTAATAAGTATTTTTATAATTTTGATTTCTTTAACCACATATTCAGAGCAAGATTATTCTGTTAAGGAATTCAATATAAATATAGAAATTGATAACAAGAATAGATACGATGTTACCGAACAAATTACTGTTGATTTTTTAAATGGAATAAAGAATATAAAAAGAGTAATCCCATCTAGGCAAGAAAGAATTAATATGAACCTTTCTGACCTGATAGTTTTAAATGAACCTTTTTCCAGGAAAGATTTTATAACTGAAACAGCTCTTAATATAGGTAATTTAGATGAATCAGGAGTGAAAATAAAAAAATATATTTTAAAATATAAATACGACTTTGGTGATAATGGGTATGATACATTCGATGAAATAAACTATAATATTTTGTCTAATCAAACAGGGACTTATGCTGAAAAAGTAAATTTTAGCATTTCACTTCCAAGATATGCAAATCTTAATGAGATGCAGATAATGCTTCAGACTGAAGATGGTTGGAAAGCAGATAGAGTGGAATATGAAGTAAAAGACAAGGTTATTAAGGGGCATTTGAAATCAAGAATGGAAAATGGGGAAGTATTAAACATAAAAATTCCACTACCACAAGGGTATTTCAATGTAAAACAGCAGAATACAAAAATAATGTTATTAAATACAATGATCTATTTATTGATACCTTACTTTATAACATTGTCATTTTTAGTTTGGTGGGGTGCTGGAGTAAATGAAGAAAAAGAGATAAAGTTTGAATTTTATCCACCAGAAGGTATTATTCCAACAGAGGCTCTTTATTATAAAAATAGAAAGATAAAGTTGAAAGATTTTATGGTACTTTTCCTCTATTGGGCAAATAAAGGGTATTTAGATATTTACGAAAAAAACACTGACAATAAATATCTAGTTAAAGAGTATTTAATAAAAAAAAATAGAGAGATAATTACTAGAAGTAAGCATGAATCACATCTGTTTAGATCTTTTTTTTCAGTAGTTAACGAAAAAGAGGAAGTTTTAGTTACAGATTTAAGGGGAAATTATTATAAAAGAGCAGTAAGAACAATGGAACTCTTGAAAAATGATTTGAAATTTTCAGAAAAAAATATTTATGCAAAACAGTGTCGAAAGTTTAAAAAAAAAATATTAATACAACCTTTTATATTAGTTTCTTTAGTAATTATAAAGTTTTTTATGGAGTTTAAACTTAGAATAAATCAAATTAATTTAATTGAGCTTGGAAGTTATATTTTGAATACGTATATTGGTGTTATAATAACAAGTATAATAATAGTTATAATTTACTCTATAATGAAAAAAAGAAACGAACAGATTGATGAAATTATTAATAAAATAAAAAACTTTGAAAATTTTCTGATGAATTGCGATAAAGATGCAATAGAAATGTTAGTTAGAGGAGATAAAAACTATTTTAATAAAATATTGCCTTATGCTCTTATTTTAGATCCTAGTGCAAAATGGGTAACAAAATTTGAAAATATTGATTTTGTAGCACCAGCTTGGTATCATACTGTTGAGGATGAACCTATAACATTAATTCAATATGTAAATAAAATAAAAGAGTTAATAGAAAATTTTGATTCTCACTTATATGCAAAGCCTAAGAATAAAATATTAACAAAATACATTAAAACAGAGGTGTTACATTTTTCAGAGTTAGAAAAAGAAATTTTTAGAGAGATGTATATCAATAAGATAAAAAATATAAATAATGAATTAAATGAAGCGATAATTAGAAATGTAAGATCTTTTAAGTAAGGAAAGAATTTAGCTTATGTAGGTAATTATAATAGGAGGAAAAAATGTTTGGAATGATTATTTTAGGAATTATAGTAGTAATAGGAATTTATGCAGTTTCATCTTATAATGGATTTATTCAAATTAAAAATTCAACTGAAGAGGCTTTTGCTACAATAGATGTTTATTTGAAAAAAAGATATGATTTATTGCCAAATTTAGTGAATACCGTTAAAGGGTATGCAAAACATGAGAGTGAAACTTTAGAAAAAGTTATCTCTGCTAGAAATAACTGTATATCAGCGAACTCAATTAATGATAAAATAGCTAATGAATCTGTGTTAGCTCAATCTTTATCTAAGCTGTTTGCTCTTGCTGAAGCTTATCCAGATTTGAAAGCTAATGCAAATTTTTTATCTCTTCAAAATGATATAAAAGGAATTGAAAATGATTTAGCCCAAGCTAGAAAATATTATAATGGAAACGTTAAAAATTTCAATACAAAGTGTGACACTTTTCCAAGTATTATAATTGCAAAAATTATGAACTTTTCAAAATTCTCTTATTTTGAAATTTTAAATGAGGAAGAGAAAGAAAATGTTAAAGTTGAATTTTAATACATTATTAGGGAAGAAAACTTTTTTTAAAAAGTTTTCTTTTGCTATTTTTATGTTTTTATTTTCTATATCTGTATTTGCAAATGATAATTTTTATATAAAGAATTATGATGTAAATCTGAAAATAGATAGTAAAAACAGATATGATATATCAGAGGAGATTACAGCAGAATTCAAAAAACCACAAAGAGGGATAATAAGAGTAATTCCTTCAAAATATGGTAAAAAAAATCTGAATCTTTCAGATATTGCTGTTGCTGGAGAACCCTATGCTAAAAAAGTATTTAGCACATCTACAAATTTAAGAATAGGTGATCCTAATAAATTTTTAACAGGGGATAAGACATATTATATAAGTTATAAGTATGATATTGGGGATGATGGATATACTGATTATGACGAGGTATACTTTAATATAATAGGAAATCAGTGGGATACTAACATAGATAATGTAAATTTCGTTGTAGAACTGCCTAAAAAATTTAATAGTGATAAGATAAATTTCACTACAGGGAGCTATGGAAGCAAGGCAAAAGGCAATGTAGTGTATGAAGTTAAAGGGAATAAAATTATTGGTTATACAACTAAAGGATTAAAGGCAGGAGAAGCTCTAACAATTGCACTTCCTCTTCCACAAGGTTATTTTGATTTAGAATCATATAATTTATTGATTAACACTTTAAATAAAATTTTATATGGTCTATTAATTTTATTGCCGATACTGGCAGTAATTTTATGGTTTAAATATGGTAAAAATAAGCAGTTAGTAGAAACTGTTGAATTTTATCCACCAAATGAGATGACTCCAACAGAAGTTGGTTATTATATCGATGCAAGAGTTGATGCAAGAGATATAACAAGCCTTATAATATACTGGGCAGATAAAGGGTATTTAGAGATATTTGAAGAAACAAAAGGGTATATATTCTCTAAAGCTGATTATATGTTTCAAAAAAAGAAAGAGATTATTTCAGGGAATAGTTATGAACCTTACCTTTTCAATGCACTTTTTTCATTTAGCTATTCAGATGGAAAAGTATATGTTAGTAGCCTAAAAGATCATTTTTTTGATCATATAACTAAAACAGTAAGATTATTTAAAATAGATTTAGCTATGAATAAAAAAAACTTATATACTAAAGAGAGTATTTTTATAAGCAATTTGGTATCTTATTTTCCTTTTATTATCATTATAGCCACTATGATTAAATTTTCGCTTGAAGAGAGAGTCAAAATATTTTCAGCAGAGATACTAGGAACTATTCCATATATATTAGAAAATTATCCTGTTGTCATACCTATATCATTTTTTCTTTTCTTTATCTCATCTAAAATAAAAAGAAGGACAGAAGAGTACTCGGAATTATTAGGAAGAGTCAAAGGTTTTAGAAAATTTTTATTGACTGCAGAAAAAGAGAAGTTAGAGATGCTTGTAGATGAAAATCCCAGCTATTTCTATAATATTTTGCCTTATACAATAGTGTTAAAAGTTAGTGACAAATGGGCAAATAAATTTGATGGAATTTTAAAAGAGCCACCTAATTGGTATCACTCTCCTAATATGGGAGTATTTAGTGCAATGTATTTTATGGGTAGCTTGAATCGTTCATTGAACCATATGAATTCAAATATGTATTCCACTCCTGGAAGCAATAATGGACCTGGTAGTTCCTCTATGGGTGGTGGAAGTTCTGGTGGAGGTTCTGGTGGTGGCGGAGGCTCAAGCTGGTAAAAAATAGCTTTTATATAATTATTATGAGGGGTATACTATAGATGAAATTAGAAATCAAAAATCTTAAAGACTTACCATTTACTACTTGGAGTGGAGGGACAACCACTCAACTTTTTATAAAACCAGAAAATTTTACTGTGAAAGATGATTTTGATATCAGAATCTCTTCAGCAACTATAGATCCTGGAAACTCAACTTTCAGTGATTTTTCAAAGTACAATAGATTCTTAACAATTTTAGAAGGTTGGATAGATATAGCTCATCCTAGTGAAGAGGTAAATCAGTGTGTGGGAAAAAGATTAGAAAAACATATACCTTATTATTTTGATGGAGCAATAAAAACAACGAGTAGCTCAACAATTAAAGTCATTGATTTTAATGTTATATGGAAAAAATCATTGGCAGGAATTGAAGTAAAGATATTAGATTTTTCAAAAAATACTAAAATAGATTTAAGAAATGGCGAGTATTTTATACTTTCTCTTGAAGAGAATGGAAAAATAGTTTTATTTAACGATAAACTCGATCTTTCAAAAGGAGATTTTATAAAAATAAATTTACTTGATACTGGAATAGAAGTTGAAGGGAAATTTATTTTTGTTAAAATATAAAAGTTTTAAAGTATATTAAAAAGGAGAAGAATTATGCAGTGGGAAGGGCGTATTGACGGTGTAGAGAGTGATGTACTGAGATTACATCAAGTTATTAAAGAGATGACATTAGAGCAACTTATGCTTGAAGAAAATAATGGTAAAAAAGTTTGTTTTGTGAGCTTTGCTTCAGATGAAGGAGTAAGAAGAAATTTAGGTAGATTAGGTGCAAGAGAAGGGTGGATACATTTAAAAAAAATGATGGCTTCTTTTCCAGTATTTTATAATGATATAACTTTTTATGATCTGTCGGAAATAATTGAAGTGAATGACCGTGACTTAGAAAAAGGGCAAAAAAAACTTGGTGAAGTTGTTGAAAAACTTAAGGATAAAGGGTATTTTGTAACAGTTTTAGGTGGTGGGCATGAAGTTGCTTATGGGACTCACTTAGGAGTATTAAATCATGCACTTAAAAATGAGGAAAAACCAAAAATTGGAATAGTGAATTTTGATGCACATTTTGATATGAGAAGCTATGAAACAGGGGCTACTTCAGGAACAATGTTTCTACAAATAGCAGATGATTATAGAGCTAAAAATTTAGATTTCAACTATAATGTGTTTGGGATACAAAAATTTTCAAATACACAAAGACTTTTTGATGTGGCAAAAGACAATAATGTAAAATATGTGAGAGCATCTGAATTAGATGCAAGTAGTATAGACCATTTATATAATATAGCAAGCGAAAATGATTATATTCATTTAACAATATGTACAGATGTATTTCAAATCACTTCAGCTCCAGGGGTAAGTGCACCACAGCCTTTAGGTATATCACCAATACTAGCCTCAAAGTTGCTGAAAGTAATTTGTAAATATGCTAAAAATTTGACTATTGATATAGGGGAAATAAATCCAGAATATGATACAGATGATAGAACTTCAAGATTAATGGCCAGCCTTATTTATACAATGGTTTTGGCCCATTTAGAAAAAGAATAAAAAAAGAGGGATAAATGAATAATTATAAATGCTGTGTAAAATATGACGGCACTAAATATAATGGATGGCAGAGGTTAACAGAGAATGTTGAGAAAACAATACAAGGAAAAATTGAAAAAGTTATATCTAGAATTTTAGAAGAGGAGATTTTAATAACTGGCAGCGGAAGGACAGATGCAGGCGTTCATGCTGTTATGCAGGTATTTAATTTTAGAACAGATAAAGAGTTAGATAGTAAATTTTTAGATAGTTTAAATCATTACCTTCCAGAAGACATAAAGGTTACAAGCTGTGATAAAGTAGATGAACGTTTTCATTCAAGACATACTTCTATAAACAAAGTTTACCTTTATAAAATTGATAATTCTAAGTATGGAGATCCTTTTATGAGAAAATACTCTTATTATGTTGATAAACCTTTAGATATAGATAAGATGAGAGCAGGAGCTGAAATTTTTATAGGGGAACATGATTTTACTTCATTTTCTAAACAAAGAGGTAAAAAAAAATCTACTATAAAAAATATAAAAAACATTAGAATAATTAAGAGTTCAGATGGGATGATAGATATATATTATGAAGCAGATGGATTTTTATATAACATGGTAAGGATGATTACAGGCTCTCTTGTAAATTTAGGACTTAATAATGTTACATTAGAGGAAATAAGAGCTCTTTTAAATGAAAAGTCTAGAGAGAGTTATCGCTTTGTAGTTCCACCCCAAGGGTTATATCTGTATAGAGTAGATTATAAATAGTAAAAAAAGATGGCATTTTAGCCATCTTTTTTTATATAATCTGATCTAGAGTAATCTCTTTAATCTCACCTATTTTTAAATCTTGCAAAGTAAGTTTGCCCATCCTAACTCTTTTTAAATAAATAACTTTATTCTTAATGCTTTTCATCATTTTTTTAACTTGGTGATATTTCCCTTCAGTAATTGTTAAATTTATAGATTTATTTGTCAAAATTTCAACTTTGGCAGGTTTACATAAATAATCATCAATAATAATGCCACATTCAAGGATTTTTACATCTTCAAAAGAGATATCACGATCCAATTCAACATAGTATTCTTTATCTATAACTTTGTCAGGATAAGTCATTAAATAATTTAGATTTCCATCATTTGTAAGTATTAATACTCCTTCTGTATCTTTATCTAGTCTCCCTATAGGTGCAAGCCCTTGCTTATTAATACTCTCTGGAATAAGATCCATAACAATAGGTTTTGAATTTATAGGGTTAGAAACAGCAGTTAAGTACCCAGCAGGTTTATTTAAAAGATAGTATCTTAAAGTTTTTGGTTTTATTTCTTTTCCTAAATAAAAAATTATATCTTCAGAAGGTTCTACCTGTGTAGAACAGTCACATTGAACTATGCCATTTACAGTAATTTCACCATCTTTTATAATTTTTTTTATTACTTTTCCTGTGGCAATTCCACAAATAACTAAAAATTTTTCTAATCTCATTATATTATCATACACCTTTATTTATTTTATAATTCATAATATATTATCATAAAAAATAAAAATTATAAATATAATTTATTTAAAATAGATAATTCACAATTTTGCAAAATTATGTAATGTATGGTATAATCTAATGAGTTAGTAAAAAAAACGCTATTAATTAAAACGTAAAATATGTAAAAATTACTATTTATTACATTTAATTAGGGAGGTAGTAATGATAGATTCAAAATACGCTAAAGATTTAATGATGCAGATGAATTTCTTAAATGAAATTGATAAATTAAAAAGTATTTTTCGTGCGTCAGTAGTTCTTGGCGGAGAGAGAAATGAAAATGATGCAGAGCATAGTTGGCATATGGCAATAGCTGCAATGGTTTTAAAACCTCATTTTTCTGAAGAAGTATGTATGGAGAAAGTTTTAAAAATGATTTTATTACATGATGTTGTGGAGATATATGCAGGGGATAACCCTTGTTTTGGAGAGCATAATCCTAATAAATTTTCAGAAGAATTAGCTAGTGCGGAAAAAATATTTTCAATGTTGCCTAAAGAGCAAAAAGAGGAATTTTTTTCTTTATGGATTGAATTTGAAGAGAAAAAAACTGCAGAGGCTAGATTTGCAAATTGCTGTGATAGAGTTCAAGGTTTTATTCAAAATCTTGAGTCAAATGGACACACTTGGAGAAAATATAATGTACAGGAACACCAAGTTTTAAAAAGGTTGGCACCAGTAAAAGAAAATATCCCAGATGTATTTAATAATTTTATTTTACCTATAATTTTTGAATACAAGGAAAAAGGGATTATAAAAAAGGATACTTTATAGTGAAAAGTATACTTTTTATTATAATGATTTTTGTTATGTCCTGTACAAATAGCCAAAATCATAATAATAAGAGCAGTACTAGTAAGGAGAGTAGCCAACTTACAAATAATTTTAATTCTGAAATTAAATTTGAAAATAAAGAGTTTTTTAAGGAAGAAGAGAATTTTAAGGATAATAGATTTTCAGTTTTAAAAGATGAGAATAAAAAAAGTTCTGAGAATAAAAAAACAAATTTATATGAACTGACAAAGCCAAATATAAAAAATATAGATAAGGATAATTACCCAGTAATAGTCAGTGATGAATATTATTATGGGCAAGTTAATCACTTAGTTAATAAGGAAAAAATTGATTTTTCCAATGAAAAAGAGAGTCTAAATTTTTATAAATATAATACAATTCGTGCATACGGTTCTAATGCGCCTTTTTTTAGATGGAACTTCTCTTTAAAAGAGGCTGAATTTACAGCACTTTTAAATAAAAATTTAAAAAAATATTCTAGTGATGTAAAAACTTTAGTGAATAATACATGGGTAAAAAAAGAGGTGCCTAATAACCCTGTGGGTACTTTAAAAAGTATCAGAGTAACAGAAAGAGACCAGTCAGGATTAGTAACTACTATAAGAGTTGAAGGAACAAAAGGGGTTTATTTATTCAATGATAAATATAATTCACGTAAATTTTTAGGTGGTGGAAATTACACTGTTTATAGCTCATCTCCTAAAAAAGTGTTATTAAAAAATCCTAGCTCTGCTCCATCAGGTTTTTTAGCCTTTGAAAAAGTAGGGGAAAGTTATAATTTCTATGGTGGTGGATATGGTCATGGAGTAGGAATGGCACAAGCTGGTGCTCAAGATATGTCAAGAAACTTTAACAAGAATTATGCAGAAATTCTTAAATTTTATTACCCACATGCAAATATAAAAACTTTTGACAATAAAACTGCTAGAGTTGCAATTACTGGCAACGACAGCTCTACACAGCATAAACTTGTAAAATTAGTTTCTAAAAATAAAATGGTAGTGGATTTCAAAAATAAACAAACAGAAGTTGCACCTGGAAATAGACTAGAATTCAAAATGAATGGTAAAAATTTAGAGTTTTACAATAATGGGAAACTAGTATTAAAAGGCAGTGGAGTAGCAAAAATTGCTTCTTCTAATTCATTAATTGGTGTTCCTTCAGTAAAAAAAGAGCATGTAAAAACTAAATTTCCTTATTATCCTGGAACATTGGAAGTAAAACCTTTAACGAATGGAAAAGTTAACTTAATAAATGAAGTATCTGTAGAAGAGTATTTAGAATATGTTGTTCCAAGTGAAATGTCCTCAGACTTTGGAGTAGAACCTTTAAAAGTTCAAAGTATTGCAGCAAGAACATACACTCTTAAAAATTTAAGTTTGGCAACTTTAAGAGCTAATGGTTACCATATAGACGATACTCCAAAATATCAAGCTTATAATTTAGTAGATAAAAACAGTTATAGTACTCAAGCAGTTAAAGAGACTCAGGGGATGGTTTTAGTATCTCAAGGTAAATATATAGATGCACAATATTATTCAACAACCTCTGGATTTGGAGTTGTATCTGACCAAATTATTAAGTAGTATTATATTGACAAGAATTAGAAGTAGTGTATAATATACTTTGCGAAGAGTGTCTCCATAGCTCAATGGATAGAGTACTGTCCTCCTAAGACATAGATACAGGTTCGATTCCTGTTGGAGACGCCACTCACTAAAAACCTGTAGTTAAAAAAATAAAAATTTAAATTAATTAAGCTATGGGAGAAAACTATGGGGATGATGGAGAATATATATAAAAATATGCAAGTTGATGCTAAAAATACAAAGAAAAATTTAAAAGAAAAAGGATTGATAAAAACTTTAATTTTAGATCATGAAGTTTCAAAAGAGAGAAGTAAATCCATAGGAATAATACATCCCTTAGATTTTTTAATTAAATTTTTTAAAAATAATAAAAGTTAAAATTAACATAAAAAAGGAGAAATTCTACTAAAGAAAATCTCCTTTTTTATTACTTAAAATTTTAAATCATAGCTAACTATTTTTTTTCATCTTTTCTTAACATATCTTCAACAATAACAGCACATGATGCATCTCC
>JAGNZR010000066.1 GCA_017984315.1 Fusobacteriaceae bacterium
CTCTCCCCTTTTATATTGATAGATACAACAGGTCCATCCCCTTCACCATAACTAGAGTATATCTCAATCATATTGTTATATTTATCATTTAGCTCCTTTAAAAGAGTTAAAAAAAGGTTTTTTAAAGAGTTTTCATGCTCATATATCTTATCTATACCTACAGAGTTTATAAAATCAATCCCTGCTCCTAAAGAGATTATTCCAGGTGTATTGACAGTTCCTCCCTCAACAACTTCTGGCATCTGTGTTGGGTGTATAAGATTAGTGGACTGGCTTCCTGATCCCCCGCTTAGCAATGTCTTTAATTTTATCCCCTCTTTTATACAGATCCCTCCAATGCCTTGAAGTGCATACAATGATTTATGCCCAGTGAAGCAAAGGATATCTATATTCATTTTCTCCATATCAATATTTATAAGCCCTGCACTTTGAGATGCATCTACAATGAGTTTTACCTCATAATTTTTGCATACTTCTCCTATTTTTTCAACATCTAAACTCTTTCCTGTAACATTTGACATATGATTTACGCAAAGGGCTTTAGCTTTTTTCCCTTCAACTTTTAACTCTTCCGACATTTTTTTTAAATCTACTAAAATATTATCGATCCCTAAAACTCTGACATCTGAATTTAATCTCTCTTTATCTGTATATATCGGTCTTAAAATAGAGTTATGCTCCATCTCAGTTGTAATAACTATATCCCCCTGCTCAATCAGACTCTTTATAGCAAAGTTCAGCGCTGTTGTTGAATTATTTGTAAAAGCTACATTTAATGGGTTTCCTACATTAAATAGTTTTGAAACTTTCTCTCTAACTTTATATATCTCTGCAGCTGATTTTATAGCAAGTCTATGCCCACCTCTTCCTGGGTTTGAATTCAACTCCCTCATAGCATAGTTTACCCTTTCATAAACAATCTCAGGCTTAGGATTACTTGTAGCTGAATTATCAAAATAGTAATACTCTCTTTCCACGCCTACCTCCATAATTTAAATTCTTAAAATAATTCCCCTTGAATTTCTCATTCAATTATAATACAATTACTTTATAAGTAAACCATTTTTTTAAAAAAATTAAAACAATTTAGTATAACTAATTTAAAAAAAGGAGAAATATATGTCAAAAGGTCTAGAGTTCCAATCTTTTATCGATGTTTTAAAAGTTGAAGTTGTTCCTGCACTAGGTTGTACTGAGCCTACTGCAATTGCTTATGCTGCGGCTAAAGCTAAAGAAGTTTTAGGTGTTATGCCAGAGAAAGTTAATTTAACTCTTTCTGGAAATGTTTTAAAAAATGCTATGAGTGTTGGAATACCAGGTACTGGAATGAAAGGTGTTGATATTGCCACTGCTGTTGGAATTGTAGCAGGAGATGCTTCTCGTAAACTTGAAGTTTTAGATAATATTCCAAAGGAAAAGATAGAGGAAGCAAAAAAACTTTTAGAAAAAAACTTCATACATAGAGAGCTTTCTACAGCTCCTAATAAACTATATATAAAAGTTGAAGTTATAAAAGGTACAGACTCTGCTACTGTTGAAATTAAAGATTTTCACACTGCAATAACTCTGATTGAAAAAAATGGAAAAGTTTTATTCTCTGCACAATGCGATGAATCTCATCCAACTGCTAATGTTGAAGATGACAGAAGTTTTATGACAGTAAAATCTATATTAGAGTTTGCTGAAACTGTTCCTGTAGAGCAGATTAAATTTTTAGAGCAGATTATTGAACTTAATGGTGACATCTCAAAAGAGGGGTTACACAATGATTATGGATTAAAAGTTGGTAAAACTAGAATTAAAAATATAGAAGAGGGAATCCTTTCAGACAATATTGAATCTCTAGCTATGGCTATGACTTCTGCTGCTTCTGATGCTAGAATGGCTGGTTCTACTATGGCTGTAATGACAAACTCTGGAAGTGGAAACCAAGGGATAACTGCTACTGTTCCTGTACTTGCTGCTGCTATAAAATTAAACTCAACTCATGAAGAGCTTTTAAGAGCTTTAGCACTTAGCAGTTTAATCTCTATTCATATGAAAAATCACTTAGGAAGACTTTCAGCTCTTTGTGGATGCGTTGTTGCAACTACAGGTTCTAGCTGTGGAATCTCATACTTAATGGGTGGAAAATACAACGAGATGGTTGGAACAATAAAAAATGTATTAGGTAATATTACAGGGATGTTCTGCGATGGTGCTAAACCTGGATGCTCTTTAAAAATAGCTACAGGTGTAAGTGCTGGACTTCAGGCAGCTTTACTTGCAAAAGATGGAATAATTATCGGTGCTGATGAAGGTATTGTTGATGAAGATATTGAAAAAACTATAAAAAATGCTTGTGCTATTGGTAAAGATGCTATGAATGAAACTGATAAGATGATACTTGATATAATGGTTAATAAAGGGCAATAATTTTATAAAAGGGGGTGGCTTAATGAAGATTATTATTATAGGTGGAGTAGCTGCTGGTATGAGTGCTGCTGCTAAAGCTGGCAGAATAAATAAAGATGCAAAAATTACTATTTACGAAAAAACAGGAGTAGTTTCTTGGGGTGCTTGTGGACTTCCTTACTTTGTAGGAGATTTTTTTAGTGACTCCTCTGTTATGATTGCAAGAGCTGCTGAAGATTTTATAAAATCTGGTATGGATCTTAGAATAAACCATGAAGTAATCTCTGTTGATCCTGAAAAAAAAGTTATTAAAGTTAAAAATTTAAATAACGGTGCAATATTTGAAGATAGTTATGACAAACTTATGATTGCCACAGGGGCTCACGCCATAATCCCACCTATAAAAAATGCTGCTCTTGAAAATGTATCTACATTAAAAGATTTTACAGATGGGACTACTGTTAAAAATATTGCTATGAATGAGGAGATACAAAATATTGTTATTATTGGAGCTGGTTATATAGGTTTAGAGACTGTTGAAGCTATGTATCATCTAAATAAAAAATCAATAAGAATTATTCAGCATTCTGAAAGAATTTTAAATGAAAGTTTTGACAGTGAGATAACAGATATTTTCCAAAATGAGATTTCAAGCTATAAAAATATCTCTCTTCATTTAAGTGAATCTGCAATTGAATTCAAAGATGTTAATGGAAAAGTTTCTGAAGTTATAACTAGCAAAGGGGCATACCCTTGCGATTTAGTTATTATAGCAACAGGGATAAGACCTAATACTGCTTTCTTAAAAGATACTGGTATTAATATGTTGCCTAATGGGGCTTTAATCATCGATAATCATGGGATGACTTCTATTGATTCAATTTATTCAGCTGGGGATTGTGCTACAACTTTTCACCTTGTATCTAATCAAAATGTCTATATCCCTCTAGCTACTACTGCTAATAAAATAGGTAGAGTTGTCGGTGAGAATTTAGCAGGTCTTGATACTACATTTAAGGGAAGTTTAGGTTCTGCATGTGTAAAAATCATGAAAATGGAAGGGGCTAGAACTGGTATTACTGAAGGGGAAGCTAAAAAATTAGGACTTAACTATAAAACAGTTTTTGTCAAAGATAAAAATCAGACTGGTTACTACCCTGGTCAGCATGATATCTGGGTAAAACTGATTTATGATGCTGATACAAGAGTAATTTTAGGGGGACAGATTGCTGG
>JAGNZR010000067.1 GCA_017984315.1 Fusobacteriaceae bacterium
TGTTTTTTTCTATTTCGCTGTCTAAATTAGAAATAATGTCTGAATCTATACCTACACCATTATCTTCTATTGAAATTTCATAACCTCTTTCAATCTTTTTGGCAGAAATTTTTACAACACCGTGGTATCCCTGTTTCAAAATACCATGCTTCAAACTATTTTCAACAAGTGGCTGAATAGTAAGACTTGGGATTTTAGCTTCATTTAAATCAATGTCTACATCATAAATAATATCAAATTTACCTTTAAATCTAGATTTTTCTATATTTACATATGCACGTACCTGTTCTAACTCTTTTTCAAGAGGGACAACTTTAGCTGTGTTCTCTAAATTGTATCTAAGGTATGTAGATAGATCTATTATTATCTCTCTTGCTTTAGATGGGTCAAATCTCAAAAAAGCTGTAATAGCATGGAGAGAGTTAAATAAAAAATGGGGATTAATCTGATTTTGAAGAGCTTTAAGCTCAGCGTCCCTTGCCATAATTTTAAAGTTTTCAATATTACTTATCTCAAGCTGAGTGCTGATGAGTTGAGAAAGCCCTATAGCAAGGTACTTTTTCTTTGCGGTTATATGTTCGGCATTACTATAATATATTTTTAAAGTCCCAAAAACTTTTTCACTTTGAAAAAGAGGTACAATGATACCAGACTGAATTTCATTTTTTTCACAATCCCACTCTTTACTAGTTCTTATCTCATCAATAATCATCACTTCTCCAGTTTCAAGAACCTCTTTAGTGGCATCACTTTGAATAGTTTTATGTTTTATTTCAAGATTTGGATGTATAGCAGAGCTTGCTAAGATATTTACACTGTCTGTTATAACTACTACTTTAGCCTCTAAAGAGTCTAAAAGTATTTTGCAGACTTTTTCAAGAGACTCCCCTTTTCTAAAATAAGGCAGCGTCTTATTTGCAATTTCTAAAGCAAGTTTTGCCTGAGTTCCAGCTTCTTTGTCTTTTTTTTCAAGAATCTCTTCAGCTAAAATTATTATTAAAAATGCACCTATTCCGTTTATTAAAACCATTGGAAGATAAATACTTTTTATTATGTCTAAAGACAAGTCAGTGTTCCTCTCAGCAATAAATATGAAAAGCATACTTAAATTTTCAACAATAACTCCCCCAATTAACCCCAGCGCAGCTCGATTTTTATTGTTCACTTTATAAAATAGAGCACTAACTATAAAACCACCTAAAATTGTGGCTATAGAACAAGGGATAGTAGTTATAGAACTTGGATTTACAAATGAACGATGAATACCAGCTATAAAACCAGATATAATTGCTACTTCCGGACCTGCAAGAATTCCACCTACAACAACACCAAGATTCCTCGAATTAACAATAGCGCCTTTATAATCTGTACCTATATAAGTTCCTAAAATTGATAAAGCAGAAAAAAAGATTGAAAACATTATAATATCTTTTCTATCTCTTTTGTCATCACTAAAGATTTTTTTAGCGCTAGAAAATTTAGTAAAAAAGAATGCGATTACGATTATATATCCAAGTGTATTAAAAAGTTTACTCATTAATTGAAACATTTTTCACCTCAAAAATTAGTTATTAAATTAAATTGTTTTTGTATTATAACATAAAAATTATTAATAAAGAAAATGTATTTCACATGTTGTTTTTTACATTTTAAGACTTAAAACCGACTTTTAGTTCGCAAAAAGCTAATTTTAGGTCAAAAAAGTATTATATTAAAATAGTATAAAATTAAAAATTTAAGGGGGATATTATGATTACGTTTTTAGTATCAATAGTTGCTTTGGTATTAGGTTATTTATTTTATGGTAAATATGTTGAGAAAGTTTTCGGAGCAGATGAAACTAGAGTTACTCCAGCAGTAAAACTTGCAGATGGGGTGGATTATGTAGAGTTAGATTGGAAAAAAGCTTTCCTTATTCAATTTCTTAATATAGCAGGACTTGGGCCAATATTCGGAGCAGTAGCTGGAGCTTTATGGGGTCCAGTGGCATTTCTATGGATAGTATTTGGATGTATATTTGCTGGAGCGGTTCATGATTATTTATCAGGAATGCTTTCTGTAAAACATGATGGAGTAACTATGGCAGAAATAGTTGGATACTATTTAGGTGATGGAGCTAAAAAAGTAATGAGAGTATTTTCTGTAGTACTTCTTATATTAGTTGGAGTTGTTTTCATAACAGGACCTGCAGGGATTCTTGCTAACCTTACAAATATAAAACCTCTTATCTGGATTGGAATAATTATTGTTTACTATTTACTTGCAACAGTTTTACCTGTTGACCAGTTAATTGGTAAAATTTATCCTCTATTTGGGGCTTCTTTAATAATAATGGGAATTGGAATTGCAGGTGGACTTATATTCCAAGGGTATAATATTCCAGAGATTACTATTCAAAATCTTCATCCACAATCTACTTCTATATACCCATACTTATTTATAACAATAGCATGTGGAGCAATTTCTGGATTCCATGCAACACAGTCACCGTTAATGGCTAGATGTATGAAAAATGAAAAAGAGGGAAGAAAAGTATTTTATGGTTCTATGATAGCTGAAGGGATAATAGCTCTTATCTGGGCAGCAGCAGCAATGACATTTTTCGGAGGAACAGAGGGGCTAGCAGGAGCTGGATCACCTGGAGTAGTTGTTAATACAATTTCTAATACTCTTCTTGGAAAAGTTGGAGGGGCACTAGCACTTCTTGGAGTAGTTGCATGTCCTATAACATCTGGAGATACAGCTTTTAGAAGTGCAAGACTTGTTATAGCTGATGCTTTAGACTATAAGCAAGGACCTATAAAAAATAGATTCATGCTAGCTGTTCCATTATTTGCTGTAGGTATTGCGCTGTGCTTTGTAGATTTTGCAATAATTTGGAGATATTTTGCTTGGTCAAATCAGACTCTTGCCACAATAGCTTTATGGGCTAGTGCTGTATTTTTAGCTAAAGAGGGTAAAAATCATTGGATTGCTACAATACCAGGAACATTTATGACAGCAGTTGTAACAACATATATAATAATTGCACCTGAAGGGATGAAACTTTCTCCCCAGATAGGGTATACTGTAGGTATAGTTGCAGCAATAGCAGCTTTAGCAACATTTTTAATTAAAACAAAAGAGAAAGAAACGGTAAATGCATAACATCTATATAATTTAACATTAATAGTAAAAGGGTATCTAAAAATAATTTTTTAGATACCTTTATTTATATTATGTAGAAAATTATAAAATTAGGAAGGGATAATAAAATTTTTTATTATCTAATATCAAATAAAAAATTAAATTAAATTTTATTTTTATGTTTTTTAAGGATAAAATAAAAAAATAAATAAAAAATCAAAAAAATTAAAATTCCAACAGTTGCAAAGGAAAAAATAAAAGTGCATAGTTTCCTTTAAATAGAGAGTGTTGTAAAATCTGAATTTAAAGAAAATAAAATTGAAAAAAGTGTTGACGGAAAATGATGGTTGTGGTAAGATAATTCTTGTCCGTGAGAGAAACACGAGACGAAGTTAAAAGGACATTAACAACAGAATAGAGAGAAAAGCAAAATAAATCTAAC
>JAGNZR010000068.1 GCA_017984315.1 Fusobacteriaceae bacterium
TTTTCTCTTGATTTTGTACTGCCATATGTTCATTGTATGTTTTTGAAAAATGATGTTTTCCATTATTTCCTAAAACAAAATAAAAATAATTTGTTTTTGAAGGAGTTAAACTTGCTTTTATTGATTCCTCCCCAGGGTTTGATATTGGACCTGGAGGCAATCCTTTATATCTATAAGTATTGTAAGGTGAGTCTATTTCCAAATCTTTATAATAAATATAATCTTTTTCGTAATTAAAAAGATATGCAACTGTAGCACAAGATTGTAGTCTCATATTATTGTCCAATCTATTTTGAAAAACAGAAGCGACTAGACTCATTTCACTTTTATTTCCTGCTTCTTTCTCTATAATTGAAGCCATTATCAGTCTTGAATAGAAATATTTTTTATCAGGATATTTTTCTGATGGAAATTTTTCTAAAAATCTATTTAAAAATTTATTTATAACAGATTTACCATCTTCTCCTTTATAAAATTGATATGTATCTGGAAAAAAATACCCATCAAAGTTTCCATTAGGAGTATAATAATAAAAATCATTAACTTCACTTAGCGTTTTATCAAAATCTTCTTCGCTTATTACTGAGTTTTTTACCAATCTTTCCTTTATTTGTTTTACAGTAAAACCTTCTGGAATAGTTACAGATACATAACTTGATGAACTTTCTTGTAATGTTTTAACAATACTATTAACACTATATTTGCCATTAAAAGAAAAAGAACCTGTATCTAATTTTTTTATTTTTTCAGCATTAAATTTAACAAATAATTTTATTGATAAAGAGCTTTTTATCTCTAATTTTTCAAGCGCTTTATAAAAATTATCACCACTTTTTATAGTTATCATCTTATTGGAAAAGCTATATTTTTTTCCTTTAATATTAAAATTATATGAAATTGCCAAAGTCAAAACTAATGTGATTGTAACAGCTATACTTATTAATAATTTTTTATTCATAATCCCACCTTTAAATTAATCTAATTTATTATACCATATGTGAGATTATAGGTAAATTCTTTTTAAATTTTTTCTCTATCTAAAAAGAAATTTTTATCTAGTATTCTATTTAAATCAATAAAAAAATTCCCTTCTTCTAACATTAATTCTTCAAATAACGAATACCTATATCCATTAAATTCATATACAAAAAATTTATTATTGCTTTTTTCTAGTTGCTTTTCATTAAAAATTTTTATTAATTCTTCGCCTATTTCTTTTTTTAAATGCACAGGATAATTATCAAATTTTTCAATCTCTTTAATATCAAACATAAAATCACCTCTTGAAATATCATAAAAAATTTAACCTCTATTATATCCTAAAAAGTAAAGAGAGTTAAAATAACTCTCTTTACCAAATCATATTAATTTCCAAGATCTTCTATCAATCTAATTAATTCCTCATTAGCTATATCATTAGGAATTTGGCATGTTCCTGCGGCTAAATGCCCTCCTCCTCCTCTTTTCAACATACATTCTCCGATGTTAATTTTAGAGCTTTTATTAAATATAGATTTACCTACAGCAAAAACAGTATTTTGCTTTTTAACTCCCCAAATAATATGTATAGATATTAAGCTTTCGGGATACATAGCATAAACCATGAATCTATTACCAGGATAGATTATCTCTTCATTTCTCAAGTCTACTACAACAATTCCATTATATAATTTTGTACATCTTTCTAGTTGAGCTTTAAATTCTTTTTCATATTTAAAATATAGTTCTACTCTTTCTTTTACATCAGGTAAATTTAGAATCTGTTCAATACTATGATTCTTACAATAATCAATCAAATCCATCATTAATTGATAATTAGATACTTTAAATTCTCTAAACCTCCCTAGTCCCGTTCTTGCATCCATTAAGAAAGATAATAATTCCCATCCTTTTGGGTGAAGAACATCTTCAATATTAAATTTAGCTGCATCTGCCTTATCAACTGCAACCATCATTTCATCAGGTATATTTTTAAAAGTTTCTTTCCCTCCATAATACTCATAAACTACCCTCGCTGCTGAAGGAGCTGTAGGATTAATTATATGATTTTCTCTTATCTCTTTATTTCTGACAGTTTCACTTAAATGATGGTCAAAAATAAGATAAGCTCTTTCAACAAAAGGTAGATTTGTAACAATATCATTCTCAGTGGTTTCAATAATCCCATCCTGCATATCTTTAGGATGTACAAATTTAATTTCATCAATCAAATCAAGTTCTTTTAAAAGTACAGCTGAAACTAGACCATCCATATCACTACGAGTTACTAATCTATATTTTCCCATAAAGTTCCTCCTCAAATTGTATTCAATGTTTTTTACTACACAAATGTAAAAAATCCTTTATTTTTTTATAAATTATTGAAAAAAAAGGATAGCTTAGCTATCCCTCTCTACTTTGAACTTTTTACATATTTATTATTTCCAAGTTCAATAATTTCAATTGCAACATTGATTAATCCTTCTTCAATATTACCTATTTTTGAAAATGAACCTTTACTAAGGTCAATTTCTCTACCTTCAATATATGGCCCTCTATCGTTTATCCTAACGATTACTGATTTATTGTTATCTAAATTAGTAACCTTTGCGATAGTTCCTAAAGGCAGTGTTTTGTGTGCTGCAGTCAAAGCATTCATATCATAAGTTTCTCCATTGGCTGTTGTTTTTCCATGGAAGTACTCTCCATAAAACGATGCAATTACTGAACTGTAATTACCTTCAGATGAATTTTTTGCTGTTGTTTTAGTAATTTTTTTGTCTGAAACCTTATTTATGTTGTAACTTTTCAATTTTCTTGCCATTGCTGAGACGTCATCTCTAATAATAATTACATCTTCATTCGTTTCAATTTCACTGTCACTTTCATATTCTTCGTCGGAATCTTCAGTTATTGTTGGCACACTTTTTTCAACAACTTTAACCTGATTATTATCTGAAGCTGTAAATACTCCAACTATAAGAATAAAAAAGATAAACATAAAAATTTTCTTAATAAACATCACCTCTTTTTATTATAGGATATAGTAGTATATCATACAATCGGAGATAACACAATTTTTTTTAGACTCTTTTACTTGATAGTAACCTGAAATTGGACACAAATATAGCAATAACTACTCCTAGAGACGTATCAATTACTCTATGAAAAAAATAAAAAATTGGAGTTTCATTAGGTTTTATTTCAAGCATAATCCCTAAAAATACTATTGAAGCAATATTCGCTTGTGCTGTTTTTAGGTACTTGTAGCTTGTATAGACAATTACAAACACTCCAATTGTCATAGAAATAATATTTCTAGGGAAAAAATAAAAACAACTTACGCCTAAAATAGCTCCAACTATGGTTCCATATATTCTCCCGATTCCGGCTTTTACAGTTTCTTTTGTTTCAATTTGCGAACATATAGCTGCTGCTATTCCAGCATAAAAAAGGGAATCTATTTTTAATAGTTTCCCTAGTGTCAATGTCAGTCCCACAGCTATGCTTGTCTTTAAAGCTAACTCTAGTTCTTTAATCATTAAAGTTCTCCTAAAAGCCTATCTAAAATAAT
>JAGNZR010000069.1 GCA_017984315.1 Fusobacteriaceae bacterium
AGCTCTTTTTTAGAGCCTTTTTTTAGAACTTTTCCATTAACTACTACATCTTTTTTTGACATTTACGCCTCCTTAGAAAGAATATTTTATTTATAAAAACCCCTGATACTGCTACCAGGGGAGTTTATCACTTATTTTTTTTAATATCTTCTATAACACTAGCAATTAAATGAATTATAGCTATTACTGTTTTTAAAAAGGGTGGCATCTTATCCACACTCCAGATATCCTATCAGCTACGCTATGTTGTCAACATAATATTGCAGCGCTTCCACTTCAATTTTTTGTTCTTCAATATTTGCTAGTGATTTATTGCTAGATGTAATCTCCTTTTCAATTGATGCTTCCCATGCCTCTAGTGTATCATATCCACAATCTAGTGGTACTGGATCACCATTAAGTATCATCTCCTGCACTCCTCTTAAAGTCATCATGTCATCAGATAACTCTTTTTTCAAATTTGACTCTCTCTCATTTGATTTTGTTAAAGCATTAATCATAAGTTGTACTGCACCTTTTTTTTCATCTACTGTCATTTTTTGTTCCCTCCTTCTTTTAAAAAAATATAAGTTGTTTTGAGTAAAGTTTTTACTCCCGCTTTTTTTGATAGTGGCCTACTATCTCCAACAAGTCTTGTTATGTTAAGTGTAACTTATTTATTTTAAAATGTACACGGAGTGCATTGGAAGTTACGGAACAATACAAATAAAAATGGGAGAGTCTTTTTTTATAGAATGAAATTTAAATTAATGGTATAATATAGTTATATTATTAAATTATGAGGTGATAAAATTTGTATACCCTTACAACACAAGAATTTTATGAATTAATTTATAAAAAAGTTCTAAAAAAATTAGAAGAGGCTTTAACAAGGGATATTGAAAAAGATGATATATATTTAGATGGAACTATTCAAAGATTTGAATTTGTTTATGAACTAAGTTGGAAATTAATGAAAAATTATTTGGAGTTTAATGGAGTAGAGGTTAACTCTCCAAGAGAAGCTTTCAGAGAGAGTTTTAAAGTTGGAATAATAGCAGATGCAGGTCAGTGGATAAAAATGCTGGAAAACAGAAACAGAACTTCTCATACATATGACGAATCTACAGCTCGTGAGATATATGATTCAATAAAAAAAGAATATATCAACCTATTCAATGAGTTTTCATCTAAAATAAGTAAAAAAATATAAAAATATTTAAAAACTCCCCTAATATTGCTACCAGGGGAGTTTTTTTATTTTTCATAAATTTTAAGAAGCCTCTCTACATGAAGCTCCATAGAGTAGTTTTGAACATACTCAATATTCTTTCTTCCTATCCCACGAAATTACTCTATCTAGATTGTATTTTTTTCATTGCAATCTCTATCAATTTTTTACTGTAATCTGCCATAAAAAGTGGGATATTCAATAAATCACCATCTAATTTTAAATTTTCTAAAGAGAATCTCACTCTTAATTTTATCTCATCAGAGTAATTTTCTTTGAATTTTTGTAAACTTTTACTTTTTATATTTTTTTCAGCTTTTACCTCTACTGGGATAATTTCATTCTCATTTTGAATAATAAAATCTACTTCATATTTATTATCACTCCAATAACGAGGAGTAACCTCAAATTGAGGAATTAAACTTTGCAATACATAATTTTCAGTAAGCGCTCCTTTAAACTCTGTAAATAAACGATTTCCCTCTCCAAAAGCTGAAGGTGACAAAAATGAAAGACGGTTTAACAACCCTACATCTACAAGATATATTTTAAATGCAGATAAATCATCATAAGATACTATAGGGATTCTAGGAGCTGAACTTCTGTATATTTTAGAAATTAGATTTGCGTTTACAAGCCACTGAAGGGCATCTTCATACTCTCTTGCTCTGGCACCTTCCTTTACTACTTTATATATGAATTTCTTATTCTCTCTACTGAGTTGTGATGGAATAGACCTCCATATCATTGATATTTTGGGAAACTCATTTATATTAGGGTGTTTAGTAAAGTCTCTTTCATAAGATTCTAAAAGATTATCAAGGGTTTTAACCATAATTTTTGTATCCCTTTCTTGTGTCCATACATATACTGACTCTGGCATTCCCCCTGTAATATAGTACATTTTTAATTTTTCACAAAGTGGATTATAAAAGGCATCAGGTATTATTTCTATATCGTTAATGCTATCTAAATATTTTTTTAAATTTTCATCACCATTTGCTGTTAAAAATTCACAAAAATTCATAGGGTAAATATTTAAAAATTCTACTTTACCAACTGGAAAAGATGATGGTTTTGCAAGAGCTACCCCTAAAAGTGAGCCTGCACACACTATATGATATTCTGGTGCATTTTCACAAAAATATTTTAATGAATTTATAACATCTGGGCAGTCTTGAATTTCGTCAAATATTACCAAGGTTTTCTCAGCTTCTATTTTTTCACCACTAATTAACATTAAATTTTGCAATATCCTTTTTACATCTTTTGTTAATTCAAAAAATTGTCTGTATTCAATATTTTCATCAAAGTTGAAATAAACAACATTTTCATAATACTTTTTTCCAAACTCTTTTAAAATCCAAGTTTTTCCAACCTGTCTAACCCCTTTTAGTATAAGGGGTTTCCTATATTTTGATTTTTTCCACTCAACTAAATCATTTAAAATAAAACGCTCCATAGGCACCTCCATTGAAAATTTATTATCAATTTAATTATATCACACTTTTTCTGGAAATAATGTGTAAATCATCACATTATTTTTATTTTTTTAGTGAGTATAGTCACATTTTTAAATAAAACAACTAAAAATGAGATTTTGTAGCTTAATACACTACAAAATCCCATCGCTTTATTTATACATTTTATTTGTTGTTACCAACACTATTTGACAAAGAGCCATTATTTCTCATAAATTTTAAGAAGCCTCTCTACATGAAGCTCCATAGAGTAATTTTGAACATACTCAATATTGCTTTTTCCCATCTCACGAAGAGCACCAATATTGTCAGCAGCTCTGATAATTGTAGATGTTAAACTCTCAACATTGTTAGGCTCGCAAAGATACCCGTGAACACCATCAGTTATGATTTCACGAGCTCCTCCAGCATTGCACCCAATAACAGGAAGCCCCATAGCCATAGCCTCAATATATACTATACCGAAAGATTCATTTCTAGCAGGAAGCAAAAACAGATCGCTGGCTTTTAAAAATTCAGGAACATTAGTCTGGTATCCAGCTAAAATTATTCTATGGCTGAAACCTGAGTCTAAAACCTCTTTTTTCAGATCCTCCATAGTGTAGTTCTCATCTATATGCACATCATCCCCTATCCAGATAAAAGAGATGTCTTCTCTTTTTTTGCAAACCTCAATAGTCGCTTTAATCCACTCTGTAACCCCTTTCCCTAAAGAGAGGTTCCCTATAGATGTAAAAAGCAGGTGATTTTTAGGTATACCATACTGCTCTTTTAT
>JAGNZR010000016.1 GCA_017984315.1 Fusobacteriaceae bacterium
CCATCTTCATCATAATCTTCTGAAATTCTTTTAAAACCAAAAGAGCTATAAAAATTTTCTAAATATTTTTGTGCCCCTATAGTTATATGATCATATCTCATTACAACAAATATATATTGAATAGCACTTTTAATATTTTCAACAGCTAAATTTCTTCCTCTATATTCGGGGTTAACTAAAACTCTTCCAATAGAAGCGTGTTCATATGAAAGTCCTGGAGGCAAAACTCTTAAATAGCTAGTAATCTTTCCATCTAATTCAGTAAAAAAATGCACACAGTGATAGTCTTTTCCATCTAAATCTAAATAGACGCAATTTTGCTCAACAACAAAAACTTCGCTACGAAGCTTTCCAATCTCGTAGACCTCTCTTGAAGTCAGTTTATCAAAACTTTTAACATGAACTTGCATAAAACCCCCTTATAAAATTATTAAATATTTATAATTTATTAATTTTTAACTGCATTTTTTGTATCTAAGAATTTTGTGAGTTTCAAATTACAGTACTGCCCCTCCTCCACAAGGATGAAATATGCACTAAAAATATTTCCTTTAGAAGATTTTATATCTTTAAAAAGCACCTCTTTTCCCCCAAGTAAACTTAAGGCATCCTCTTTTCCTATATTAGGGATCAGCTTATTATTTTTAAAAACAGAGTTATTGCATCTAGGGTCGTTCTTATAACCATCACAATAATATGCTTTTTCCCCTTCATAGATATTAGAACCGCATTTAGGGCATTTACCTAAAACCTCTCTTTTATCCTCTCTAGGTGGTCCATTGTACTCAGCTACAAATTTAGGGATTTGGACATTGTTTTTAATAATTTCCGTAATCTCATTAGTTGTAAGGGTTGTTAAATCCTCTAATTTTGCTTCCCCTTTGAAGACCTTTTTTTGCAGTTTTGAAAACTCAACTGATTTCTCTTTATACATGTTTATATTCAGTTTCTCCAAAATCTCTATTAATTTTTCCCCTAAAGACTCAATAGAATAATTTGAACCTTTTTGACTTATATATTGGTATTTTTTTGCATTTTCAACAATACCAGTTCTAGTGGCTTCAGTTCCTATCTCTACCCCTTGTAAAATTGCTTTATATTCTTCATCTTCTGAATCCCCATCCTTCTTGAATGGGTTTTTTAAATACTTTGCTAAATCCTCTTCAGATACTTTTTTTGGTGGAGTAGTCTCTTTCTCTGCAGGGATAAATTCAACACTGAACTCCTCCCCTTTTTTTAGTTGAGGCAGCTGGTTTTCAAATTTTTCAGGTTCATATTTATAGAACCCTTCCTGTTTTATAGCTTCACCATTTAGTTTAAACTCTTCCTCTCCTACTGCTATAGTCATAGTTACTTTCTCTGTTATTGTCTCTTCATTTAAAAAATTAGAGATAAACCTATTGAAAATAGCATTATACACTATAGCTTCATTGCCCGTTAAACTCCCAGGTTTTTTTGTGGTAATTGTAAGAGCACTGTGAGACTCTATTTTAGAATCATCAAAGATTTTTTTTGTATCTTTGAAGATAACATTATGACCATTTAAAGTTGATAGAATCTCTTTTATTTTACCTTTTTCATTCTCAGCTAAATACTCTGTATTAGTTCTTGGATATGTGATTAACCCTTTTTCATACAAGCTTTGTATAACCTCTAAAGAAGTATTGAAATCAATTTTATTTTTTTTAGAAAGGTGACTTTGTAAATTAGAAAGGGAAAAAAGTTTTCCAGGATTCTTTTTTATCTCTTTTTTCTCAATAGATTTAACAACTGCTTTTAACTTGTTTAAACTAGCAGCTAATTCTAAAGCATTATCTCTCTCATTCTCTTGAAATTTTTTACTCTTCAGAATAAGTGGAATTGCTACACCATCTTTTTCAGTTTTACTCTCTAATTGAAAATACTTAGTTTTGACAAAATTTCTTATTTCCAGATCTCTGTCATAGATGTATTTAACTACAGGGATTAAGACTCTTCCTATAGGGAGCAGTTTATTTACTTTTATAGATACATACCTTGTAAGGTTTATTCCAAACAACCAATCCATATATGTACGTGCATAACCCTCTTGTGCTAAATTATAGTATTTAGAATTTTTTTCTAAATTTTCTATCTGTTTACGTATTGTTGATTCTGTCTGTTCTGGCAGCCATAACCTCATAATATTTTTTTTAATTTTTATCTCATTAATTATGATATCTATAATTATCTGCCCCTCTCTATCAGCATCCCCGGCATTAACAATTTCAGTGATAGATGGTCGCTCAGCTAATTTCTTTATAATTTCAACTTGTTTTTTTACCCCTTTATCCTGTTCCTCAACACCTGTAATTTTGTCTTTTTGAGTCTTTAATTTAAATTCAAAAGGGTTAGGGATAAATGGGAGTTGTACATCTTTCCATGAAGTTTTTTTTCCAACATAGTCATCAACATTTTTCAATGAATAAAGGTGACCAAAAGCCCACGATATTAGATACTTATCATTTTCAAAATAACCATCATTTTTTTTAGTTACACCTAAAGCAGTGGCTATATTTTTAGCTAGACTTGGCTTCTCTGCAATTATAAGTTTCAATTGTGGCATCCCCCATTTTATTAAATTTACATACGTGTGTTGTTATATATATTAACACAATAAGATAGAAATTCAAAATAATTTAGTATATAATAGAGCATACACATGAAATTAGGAGGTATCTTTAAGTGATAGATAAATTAGAAGAAATTTTTATTGAAAAATTTGGAAACGGAGATTTTAAAAGTTTTTTTTCTCCAGGAAGAGTTAATTTAATAGGTGAGCATACTGACTATAATGGTGGACATGTTTTCCCATGTGCATTGGATTTTGGAACTTATGGAATAGCAAGGTTAAGAGAGGATAAATTAGTAAGAGTATATTCTCATAATTTTTCAAAATATGGAATTATGGAATTTGAAATAGATAATTTGCAAAATATTAAAGAACATAACTGGGCAAATTACTGTAAAGGGGTTATTGCTGAATTTGTCAAACTAGGGAATGAATTTAACTGCGGTTTTGAGCTTGCTATAGTTGGAAATATCCCTAATGGTGCGGGGCTTTCATCATCTGCATCAATAGAACTTTTAACAGCTGTAATTCTTAAAACACTTTACAAGATAGAGATTGATATGATTGAAATGGTAAAAATAGGGCAAAGAGCTGAAAATTTATTTGTAGGGGTTAATTGTGGTATTATGGACCAGTTTGCCATTGGAATGGGGAAAGAGAATGCTGCAATATTGTTAGACTGCAATACTTTAAAATATGAGTATGCTAATATTGATTTAAAAGATGCCTCTATTGTTATTGCAAATACAAATAAGAGAAGAGGACTTGCAGACTCTAAATATAATGAGAGAAGAGAGCAGTGTGAAACAGCACTTAAAGAGTTAAAAAAAGTTTTAAAAATAGATTCTTTAGGTGAGCTAACTGTGGAAGAGTTTGAAAAAAATAAAAATATTATTACAGATGAAACAAATAGAAAAAGAGCTAAACATGCAGTCTATGAAAATCAAAGAACATTAGAAGCAGTTGCTGCACTAAACAGTGGAGATATTGAATCTTTTGGAAAACTTATGAATGAGTCACACATCTCTTTAAGAGATGATTATGAAGTAACTGGATTTGAGTTAGATTCATTGGTAGAAGCTCAGTGGAATCAAGAGGGTGTAATAGGTGCAAGAATGACTGGTGCTGGTTTTGGTGGGTGTACAGTTGCTATTGTAAAAAATGATATGATAGAGAGTTTTATAAAAAATGTAAATATAGATTATGTAAAAGCAACCTCTTTAAATGCAACATTCTATATAGCAAAAATTGGTTCAGGAGCAAGAGAGCTAATCTAATTTTTTAGGAGGAAGCTGTGGAAAAGAGCTATTATGGTAAAACTGAGACAGGGGAAGTTGTATATAAATATACATTAAAAAATGAATATTTAGAAATATGCATTTTAAATTATGGAGGAATAATTACTGAAATATTGATGCCTGATAAATTTGGAAATATTGACAACATAGTTTTAGGGTTCAATACATTGAAAGAGTATGAAGATAAATCCCCTTATTTTGGATGTATTACTGGGAGAAATGCTGGAAGGATTTCAAAAGGCTTATTTTCAATAAATGGGAAGAAATTCTCACTGGCTATCAATAACGGGGAAAATCATATTCACGGTGGAATAATGGGTTTAGATAAAAAAGTATGGGATGGAAAACTGGAAAACAACCAACTTATTTTAACTTATTTTTCTAAAGATAGAGAGGAAGGGTACCCTGGAAATGTATATTTTAAAGTTATATATACTTTAAAAGAAAATGAGTTTACTATTCAATATGAAGCAACAACAGATATGGAAACTATAATTAACTTAACTAATCACACATACTTTAATTTAACTGGGGATTTATCTAAAGAGATTTTATCCCAAGAATTATATATAGACAGTGATTATTTTTCTGAATTAGACGGTACAAGTATCCCTACAGGAAAATTTATAAAAGTTGAGAATACCCCTTTTGATTTTAAAAACCCAAAATTTATAGGGAAAGATATAGCTGCAAATTATGAGCAGTTAATCTCTGCAAAAGGGTATGATCACCCTTTCATTCTTAATAAAAATAGGAGTGTTGAAATAGTTGTAAAAGAGCATTCTACAGGGAGAGCAGTTGAAGTTGAAACAGACCAAAAAGTAGTTGTATTATATACTGGAAATTACTTGTCTCCTCCAAGGTGTGGATTTTGTTTAGAAACACAAAATTTACCAAACTATATAAATACTCCAAACTGGGAGCATACAATATACTCTAATGAAATACCCTATAGAGCTAAAACAACTTATAGATTTAAAATAGAGAGGTAAAAAATATGATAAATATATATAAAGAGATAGAGCGTTTAATAAACTATGGTTTGAAAAAAGGGTTATTAGAAAAATCTGATATAACATACAGCAGAAACGCTATTATAAATTTGTTGGAATTAGAAGAGTATCATTTAAATTTTATAGAAGAAGAGTGTCTTGATACTCCAACTGAGATCCTTGAAAATATACTTGATTTTGCTGAAAAAAAAGAGTTGATACCAAGCAACAGTGTAACTTATAGAGATCTATTTGACACTGCAATAATGGATTGCTTACTCCCTAGACCATCAGAGTTAATTAGAAAGTTTAGTGAAAAATACATTGTTTCTCCTACAGATGCTACAAACTATTATTATGAATTTTCAAAAGACTCTAACTACATAAGGATGGATAGAATAAACAAAAATCTCATGTGGTCTACAAAGACAGAGTATGGTGATTTAGAGCTTACAATAAATTTATCTAAACCTGAAAAAGATCCTAAAGCTATTGCTGCAGCAAAGCATATTAAATCTGTTTCTTATCCTAAATGTCTGCTATGTAGAGAAAATGAGGGATATGCTGGAAATGTGAATCATCCTGCAAGACAAAATTTAAGATTAATTCCTGTTGAACTATCAAAAGAGAGTTGGTTTTTTCAATACTCTCCCTATGTTTATTACAATGAGCATTCAATAATTTTTTCTAATGAGCATGTTCCAATGAAAATATCAAGAAACAGTATAGGTAAGCTTTTGGATTTTGTTGAAAAATATCCACACTATTTTGTAGGATCTAATGCAGATCTCCCTATAGTTGGTGGATCAATACTGTCCCATGACCATTTTCAAGGTGGAAGGTATGAATTTCCTATGGCCAAAGCCCCTATAGAAAAATCTTTTGAATTTAAAGATTTTCCTTCTGTTAAAGGTGGTATTGTTAAATGGCCTATGTCAGTAATAAGGATAAACTCCTCTAATAGAGATGAACTGTTAAATTTAGCTGAAAAAATTTTAAACAATTGGAGAGGGTACAAGGATATTGAAAATGAGATTTTACCTTACAGTAATAGCGAACCGCATAATACGATTACCCCAATTGCCAGAAGAAGAGGGGAATTATTTGAACTTGATATAGTTTTAAGAAATAATAGAGTCTCAGATGAGCATCCTTTAGGAATATTCCACCCTCATTCAGAAGTACATAATATAAAAAAAGAGAATATAGGGCTTATTGAAGTTATGGGACTTGCAATTTTACCTGGAAGATTAAAAGAGGAACTTCAATTATTAAAAAAATATCTTTTAAAATCAGATGCTGTAGAACTGATAAAAAGTGATAGGGAAATATCAAAACACCTTCAAATGGGAATTGATATTTTAAATAGTCATAATGAGATTTCAGAAAAAAATATAGATAATATTTTAAAAGAGTGTGTAGGAAACATATTTTTAAAAGTGCTTTCTCATGCTGGTGTTTTTAAAGAAAATTCCATTGGTAAAAAAGGATTTTATAAGTTTATACAGGATAATATTAATGCATAGAATGGGATTTTATCAAATTTTTATATGCTAAATTAATTGACATTTGTTAATTAATACATTATACTTTATGCAGTATTAAATACGAACTATTTATATAATAAAAATACAATTAGAAGGAGATAACTATGAAAAAAAGTTCTAAATTATTATTATTAAGTACAGTATTAATCTCGTTAGCTGCGTGCGGTGAGAAAAAAGAGGCAGCACCAAATACAGAAATGAAAGCTAATAAAATAGGAGTTACAGTTTATAAATATGATGATAACTTTATGGCAACTGTAAGAAAGAACATGGAAGAGTTAGGAAAATCTATGGGTGTAGAGTTATCAATGGTTGATTCTCAAAATAACCAGTCTGCTCAAAATGAGCAAATAGATGTATTTTTATCTAAAGGTGTAAATGCATTGGCTATTAATTTAGTTGACCCTGCTGCAGCTCAAACTGTATTAGATAAAATAAAAGCTAAAAATATCCCTGTTGTTTTCTACAATAAAGAGCCAAATGCTGAAGTTATGGGTTCTTATGATAAAATTTACTATGTTGGAACTGACTCTAAAGAATCAGGAGTTATCCAAGGTGAATTAATTGCTAAAAAATGGGCTGCTAATGCTGAATGGGATTTAAATAAAGATGGAAAAATTCAATATGTATTATTTAAAGGTGAACCTGGACACCCTGATGCTGAAGCTAGAACTGAGTGGGTAACAAAAACACTTAATGAGAAAGGGATAGCAACACAAGAGTTAAATATGGATACAGCTATGTGGGATACAGCTCAAGCAAAAGATAAAATGGATGCATGGATTTCTGGACCAAATAAAGATAAGATAGAAGTAGTTATTGCAAATAACGATGCAATGGCATTTGGTGCTATCGAATCATTAAAAGCTGCTGGAAAAACTGCAATCCCTGTATTTGGTATAGATGCTTTACCTGAAGCACTAGCTAAAGTAGAAAGTGGTGAATTAGCAGGAACTGTTCTTAATGATGCTAAAAACCAAGCTAAAGCAACTTTAGAATTATCAAATAATTTAGCACAAGGTAAACCTGCTCTTGAAGGAACTGAATGGAAATTAGACGATAAAAAAGCTGTAAGAGTACCTTATGTTGCAGTAGATAAAGATAACGTAGCAAACTTTAAATAAAAAAAGTTCAGGGTGCGTAAGCACCCTTTTTTTTCTGAAGTTTGAATACTATTAAAAGGAGAAAAAATGGCCACATTTATAAAAGAGAATGAATATTTATTAGAGATGTCAAATATAGTAAAAGAGTTTCCAGGAGTTAAAGCCTTAAATAACGTGACATTGAAAGTTAAGCCAGGTTCTGTACATGCTCTTATGGGAGAAAATGGAGCTGGTAAATCTACTCTTATGAAGTGCCTTTTTGGTATTTATGAAAAAGATGGAGGAAAGGTTCTTTTAGAGGGAAAAGAGATAAACTTCAGAAATGCAAAAGAAGCACTTGAAAATGGAGTTGCTATGGTTCACCAAGAGTTGAATCAAGTAAGGCAAAGAACTGTAGTAGACAATATCTGGTTAGGGAGATATCCTAAAAAAGGCTTCTTTGTAGATGAGAAAAAAATGTATGAGGATACTGTATCAATTTTTAAAGAGTTAGACATCCCAACTGACCCTTTAGCTAAAGTTGAATCTCTTTCTGTTTCAGAAATGCAAATGCTAGAAATTGCCAAAGCGGTTTCTTATAATTCAAAAATTCTTGTTCTTGATGAGCCTACATCTTCACTGACTGAAAAAGAGGTAGATCACCTATTTAAAATAATAAATAAACTTAGAAGTAAAGGGTGTGGAATAATATATATTTCACATAAAATGGAAGAAATCTTAGCTATATCAGATGATGTTACTATTATGAGGGATGGAGAGTGGATCTCTACTAATTCAGCAGAAGATTTGACTACAGCTTCAATTATTAATATGATGGTTGGAAGAGATTTAACAAATAGATTTCCTAAAAAAACTAACTCTCCTCAAGATATTCTTTTAAAAATTAGTAATTTAACAGGAAAAATTCAGCCTACTATTAAGGATATCTCATTTGAACTGAAAAAAGGTGAGATATTAGGTATAGCTGGACTTGTTGGTGCTAAAAGAACTGAGATAGTTGAAACTATTTTCGGACTTAGAGTGATAGAGAGGGGTACTATAGAGCTAAATGGAAAAATAATAGAAAATAAGACACCTATTGATGCAATTAAAAATAAGTTTGCTCTTATTACTGAAGAGAGAAGGGTTACTGGAATTTTTGCAAAACTAGATATCAAATTTAATTCAACAATATCTTATCTTGAAAAATATTTATCTACATCAAAGCTTCTTAATGATAAAAAAATGGCTGAGGATACAGATTGGGTTATTAATTCCATGAAAGTTAAAACCCCTACTCAACAAACTCAAATTGGAAATTTATCTGGTGGAAATCAGCAAAAAGTAATTATAGGGAGAGCTCTTCTTACTGAACCTGAAGTTCTTATGTTAGATGAACCTACAAGAGGGATTGATGTAGGAGCAAAATTTGAAATTTATCAACTTATGAATGAACTTGCAGTAAAGGGAAAAGGGATAATCATTATTTCATCTGAAATGCCTGAACTTATTGGAACTGCAGATAGAATACTTGTAATGAGTAATGGAAGAGTAGCGGGTATTGTTGATGCTAAAACTACAACTCAAGAAGAGATTATGACACTTTCAGCAAAATATCTATAATTAAGCACAAGGGAGGAAAAAATTGAATAAAACTAATATAAAACATTTATTAGTGCAAAATGCTTTGTACTTAGTACTATTTACTCTTTTAGTAGTAATAGTATGGAAAGAACCATCATTTTTATCAGTGGGGAATTTTACAAATATTTTATCACAATCTTCTGTTAGAACTATAATTGCATTAGGTGTTGCAGGTTTGATTGTTACACAAGGAACAGACTTATCTGCAGGTAGACAAGTTGGAATGGCAGCATTGATTGCAGCAACTTTATTACAAAGAACAGATGCAGCAACTAAAGTTTTCAAAAGTGTAGGGGAGATACCTACAATCTTGGTTATACTTCTTGTTGTTGCAATTGGAGCTTTTGTCGGTCTTATTAATGGAATTATTATATCATGTTTTCATGTAACACCATTTATCGCAACACTAGGAATGACAATTATTGTATATGGTGCTAACTCACTGTATTTTGACGCTATTGGTGGACAACCTGTTTCATCTTTTGCACTTAAATATAGCGAATTAACTCAAGGTGTATTTATGATTGGATCTCACAGAGTTCCATATTTAATATTCTATGCACTTATAGCTGTGGCTGTTATGTGGGTTTTATGGAATAAAACAGTATTTGGAAAAAATATATTTGCAATTGGTGGAAATCCTGAAGCTGCAGCAGTATCAGGTGTAAACGTAAAAGCTAACTTAATCAAAGTATACGCGCTATCTGGTATGTTCTATGCTCTTGGTGGTTTCTTAGAAGCTGGAAGGGTTGGTTCTGCTACTAATAATATAGGAAATATGTATGAGCTAGATGCTATTGCAGCCTGTGTTGTTGGAGGAGTTTCTTTTTCAGGAGGGGTAGGAACTGTTGGTGGAGTAGTAACAGGAGTTATTATTTTTACAGTTATAAACTATGGACTTACATATATTGGAGTAAATCCTTACTGGCAGTATATTATAAAAGGTTTAATTATAGTAGTTGCTGTTGCTTTAGATACTAGAAAATATTTAAGAAAGAAATAATAAATTTAGGAGCTTTTAAACTTAATTTTAATGGCTCCTTTTTTATTATAAAATTTTTTTAAAAATAATATTGACAACATTAAAATTATAAAGTATAATTTCAATTAAGTGAATGCTTAATTAAAAAATAAAGGAGTAGATTATGGAAAAAATTTCATTAATTTTTAAAGCACTTGCTGACGAAACTAGATTAAAAATATTAATTATTCTTTCTAAAAGAAAAATATGTGCTAAAGGGATTTCAAAACACTTGAATATTTCAGAAGCTGCAGTATCACAGCATATTAAAATTCTTAAAGAAACAGGTATTATTATAGGAGAGAAAGTAGGTTATTATGTGTATTATGATTTACAAGAGGCACTTCTTTCTGAAATATTGAGATTTGTTGAAGAGATGAAAAATAATCATAGTTCATCTGATTTTAAGATAGAACTAGAAATTCCTAATGACTGTGCTGTATCATGTAAAAATGATAGAAATAGATGTTGTAAAAAAACATTAATTAAATAAAATTTTAAAGGAGAAAAAATATGAGAATATGTATTCCAGTAGAAGCGAACAAAGGGGAAAATAGTATTGCTTACAACCATTTTGGGTCAGCACCATTTTTTTTAATTTTTAATTTAGAAAATATGGAAATAAAAGTGATCAACAATGGTGATTTAGACCATGCCCATGGGATGTGCCAACCGATTAAAGCTCTTGGAGGAGAGCAAGTAGACGCTATTTTAGTTGGTGGTATTGGAGGTGGCGCATTAGTAAAACTTAATAACCAAGGCATAAAAGTATATGAAGTTGCTAGTGGCACTGCACTTCAAAATATTGAATTATTAAAAAATAATAAATTAAGAGAGTTTTCTCTAAGTAATAGCTGTAATCAGCATGGTTGTAGTCATTAAATAAATTAAAAAAAGGTCTTTTTTTAAAGGGTGTCTATAGCAACACTATTTAAAAAGGACCTTTTTTATTTTATAAAGGGTTCTATTCTTAATGCGTGAAATTAATTTTATATATTATTTTCATGCACAATTTTGTCATAGCAGTAGAATGGTTTTTCTTTTCCTAAAAATTCCATCTCACCAGCCAACTGGAATCCAAATTTTCTAAAAAGAGAGTTCATCTTATCATTTAATGAATAAGTGTCAGTTTTAAGATATTTCACACCATTTTCTAAAGCTAGCTCCTGTGAGAATTTAAGCAGTGAAAACCCTACTCCTAGATTTCTAAAATTTGGATTTACTGCCATTCTATGAACAATCATAGCTTTTTCAGAAGAGTGCCATTTAATGCCTTTATATTCTAAAGGTTCAATATAATTGATACATACAAACCCTCTAATCTCTCTTTCGTGTTCATCTACATAAAGATCCCCTGCATCTATATCTTTAGAAAAATTTTCTGCTTGAGGGTAATTTTCATCCCACTGGGTATTATTATATAATTTCATCTCCTCCACAGTTGCAGCTATAATCTTCATAATTTTTTCTACATCTGCTTTTGTTGCTTTTCTCATCATGATTTTCACTCACTCTCCTCTAACTATATCTCCAGGATTCTCTAAACTATAACCTTCTATTTTAGAAATTAAAATTTTAAAATAGGAAGATTTTAAAAAATTTATAAACTCTATAATATTAGAATTTTCTAAATTTTCATTTCTAACTAAAAAATCATACTCTTCATCTTTAAGAGGAATAAAATCAAGCCCTCCTATAGTTGCGGACTCTTTAATTCCTAATCCAACTGTTGCAATTTTAGATTTTATTGCCATTGCAACTTCTAAATGAGTTGAAAATTCCCTTTCATATCCGTTTATTTTTTCAGACTCTATCCCTTCTTTTGCTAAGAAATAATCTAGCAAAATTCTAGTTCCTGAACCCCTTTGTCTATTGGCAAAAATTACCCCTTCTTTCGTCAAATCTTTTATACTTTTTACATTTAATGGGTTACCTTTTTCTACCATTATCCCTTGCTTTCTTTTTACCCCTTTTATCAATGAAACATCCCCTAAAGGGAAATATTTTTTTAAAATATCTATATTATAAACTCCACTCTCTTCACTTAAAATGTGAATAGGGGCAATATGCGTTGTCTTATTTTTTATTGCAAGAACTCCTCCAAAGCTTCCAACATTTGTTGAAACCAGCTTTATTTTGTCTGAAATATGCTCCATTACTATATCGTGACTTCCTGTTGAAATCAAATAATTTTTAATCTCATCTATTGGTTTTAATAGTTTTATATCTACCTCTTTTCCTTTGGAAATCCCTTCTAAATTTTTAGGAATCTCTAAAATCCCATCTGCTTTTACCAAACTCATTGTAATGCCAGCTCCCCTTGATAAAGGAGTGGCTATAAGTTTATCTTCAATATAACTTAATGAAACTCTTATATACTCCCTACATTTCAAAGAGGATACTATATTTTTTGAAAGTTCTGCCTTAACATATTCATCTTTATTTTTTACAGAGTAGATTTTTTCTATAATTGGCTTTAAAAATAGGTCTAAAGAGATAAAAGCTGAAACAGGATATCCAGGTATTCCAAAAATTGGTTTTCCTTTAATCTCTCCTACTATTGTAGGTTTTCCAGGCTTTATACCTACGCCATGAACAATAACTCTTCCTAACTCCTCTATCACTCTTTTTGTAAAATCTTTACTTCCTGCTGAGGAACCTGCAATTATTACTAAGATATCGTATTTTTCGATATTCTCTTCTATTCTACCCTTTAAACTCTCTATCCTATCTTCTGTCTTTTGAAGAATTACCCCTTCTCCATTCCATTCCTCTATCATTGCTAAAAACATATATGAGTTTGAATCAACTACCTTATTCTCTATATCATCTACACCTTCACTGAATATATCCACAACTTCATCCCCTGTTGGAATAATTCCGATTAAAGGTTTCTTAATAACTTCAATCTCTGTAATACCAGCAGATATAAGAGCTGCTAAGTCTTGAGGTTGAATGAGATGATTTTCTTTTAAAATCATCTCCCCTTCTACAATATCTTCACCTATTGCTCTAACATTTTCCCAAGGTTTTATACTCTTATAAATTTTTACACTATTTTCATCTACAGGGATAACATCCTCAATCATCATAACTGTATCCCCTTTTTTATAATTTAAAGGGTCCCCTGTATTTACATAAATAAAACTATTTTTATTTAAAAAAACTGGTTCTACTTCTGTTGCATTTAAAGTTAATTTTGAAAATAAAAATATACCATCCATAGCACTTGCTGAATAACTAGGGGATGACCTCTTAGCAAAAATTGATTTTCCAACTATTCTTTTACATGAATCTTTAACAGAAATTAACTCTGTTTTATGATGCAACTCTATATTTTCTTCAATTTTTTTTATAGCTTCCTCTAAATCGATATTATCAATATATATGTTTCTTTTATCTTTATTCATTTAACCACACCTTTACAATTTCATTTTTATAAACCCCTTCTCTATGTGGTTCAATAACTATATATCCATCACTTTCAATGAGAGTCTTTATCATAGAAGATTTACTATATATTGGATATACTTTTACAACCTCTTTTCCCTCCACCATTTCTACTCTTATTTTCACATTTATAAAAAGAGTTTTTCCAGGATCACCAAAGATATTTTCTCCTAGAGTTCCAAGAGTAAATTTATTTTTTTTTCTCATTATTCTGTCTAAAATAACTTTAAAAACTGTAATTGCAGATTGAGGGTGCCCAGGTAAACCCAAAACCAGTTTATCTTTATTTTTTGCTATAATAGTGGGTTTCCCAGGTTTTATTGAAATTCCGTGAACTAAAATTTCACCACCGTTATTTAAAATAGCTTTTTCTGTAAAATCCAAGACCCCTACTGAACTCCCACCTGAAATAAGCAGAATATCGCTTTGTTCAATCCCCTCTTTTATATGATTTTCAAATGAGGATAAACAATCTTTGATTAAAACTTTTTTTACTACTTCCCCTTTATTTTCTTCAATAATTCCCTTTAGAGCATATGTATTTATATCAAAAACTTCCCCTAGTTTTAAATTTTCTTTGATATCAACAATTTCATCTCCTGTAGAAATTATATAAAACTTTATTTTTTTGGACACTTGAACAGTTGAAACTCCTAGGGCTGAAAGCATAGCAATATGGGAATAAGATATTTTAGTTCCTTTTTTTATAACTAATTCCCCTTTTTTTACTTCACTTCCTGCTAAAATTAGATTACTATTTTCTGAAATCCCTTTATTGATCAAAATATCATCACCTAGTAAATCTGTATCCTCAATCATTACTACACCATTTGCTCCTTGTGGAACCATACCCCCTGTTGGAATATATATAGCTTCCCCTTTAGATAAAATTTGTTTAGCAACTTTTCCAATATCTACACTTCCTGCTATCTTCAAAAGTGTTCCGCTGTTTTCTCTGGCTCCGAAAGAATCAGATACGTCTATTGCATAGCCATCAACAGTTGACCTATTATAACTTGGAAGATCTAAATCAGAAAAAATATCTTCACATAAAATTCTACCTAAAGAGTCCTCTGTATCTATTTTCTCCTCTTTTAATTTAAAATTTTCATCAATTATCTCCAAACTTCTTTCTAGGGATGTTACATTGAAAAATTTCATTACTCCTCCTTAGAGTTTATTTTTTCCAACTCTTCTTGAGTATTAATATTATAAAACCCTTTTATAATATTATCATTTTTAAAAATTTCATTTACTTTTATATGCCGCGTATATTCATTTAAAAATATAGAATCAATTTTATATTTTTTTTCTCCTATTCTTTTTTCTATGATCTCTATAATATTTTTTTTATAAAGAGCACAAAGAGGTTCTTTTTTCTCTCCATATACAGGAAGAGCAATAAAATAATCCCCTTTTAACTCTTTTACATACTTAATAAACTCTTTATTAACAAAAGGGGTATCACAAGAAACTATAAAACTTTCATTATATTTCGAGTTAAGAAGTCCAGTATAGATGCCACCTATAGGACCTATTCCCTTAACTTTATCTGTAATAATTTTTAGATTATTTATATATTTATATTTTTTTTCATAATCTGAATATTTTTCAGGAGAGTTTGTTACTATTATTATCTCTTTAAATTCTTTAAGTTTTTCTAATAATATATCTATAAAAAACTCCCCATTATATTTCAAAAAAGCTTTATCAATATACCCTAGTCTGCTTCCTTTTCCCCCTGCTAATATTATTGCAGTTTTATACTCTATCATATTTAGAACCTCTACTGTTTATTAAGATAATTTTTCAAGTTTAACAGCTGTTACCTTTAATTCAGGAATTCCACAGGCTGGATCAAAATGCTCCCCCCCTGTTAAAACATTACAAGACCCTTCTGCAAAGTGAAATGGCATAAAAAATAGATCCTCTAAAATTCCATAACTGCTTCTTATAGTTGTTTCAATGCTTCCTCTTCTTGAAGTTACTTTAACTTTTTCACCATCTTTTAACCCTAACTTTTCAATTGTATTAGGGTGTATTTCAATATATGATTTTGAAGATTTTTGGTTTAATCCCTCAACTTTACCAGTCATTGTTTTTGTATGATAATGATATAAATTTCTACCATTTGTTAGTAAATAAGGGTATTCAGTACTTTGGACTTCACCGCTTACCTCAAATTCACTTGGAACAAATCTTCCTTTTCCTCTTAAAGGACCATTCATATGTAAAATAGGAACCCCTTTTGTATCCCCTTTTTTTACAGGCCAAGGGATTCCAACCTTATCAATAACCTCATAATTTATCCCCTCATATTGTGGAGTAAGTTCTGCAATCTCTGACATAATCTCTTCTGAAGATTCATATTTATGGTTATATCCTAAAGAGAGCATTATGTCATTTATAATCTCCCAATCACTTTTTACACCTTTTCTCTCCACTAATTTTCTTACTCTTTGAACTCTTCTCTCTGTATTTGTAAAAGTTCCATCTTTTTCGGCAAAGGAAAGAGCAGGAAGGACAACATCTGCTAATTCAGCAGTTTCTGTTAAAAATATATCCTGTACAATAAGTAAATCCACTGATTTTAGTGCATGGATAACATGATTAGTATCTGGATCTGATATAACTGGGTTTTCCCCCATTATATATAGACATTTTAACTTTTTATTTGCTGCTCTGTGCATCATCTCTGGTAAAATATATCCATTTTTAGAAGAGAGTTCTACTCCCCATTTTTTACTAAATTTAGAAATAACATCTTTATTAGTTACAGGCTGATAACCTGTTAATACATTTGGAAGAGCACCCATATCACAAGCACCTTGTACGTTATTCTGTCCTCTTAAAGGGTTTAGTCCTCCGTGTTTTTTTCCAATATTACCACAAAGTAATGCTAAATTAGAAAGAGCCATAACGCCGTTTACTCCTGTTTTATGCTGAGTTATCCCCATTGCATAAAATATGCTTGCTGTGTCTGAGGCATATAATCTTGCTGCTTCTCTTATTAAATCTGGGTTTACTCCACAAATTTTACTTGAATATTCTGGTGTATACTTTTCTGTAACCTCTTTTAATAAATGGAAATCCTCTGTAAATTTTTCTACATACTCTTTGTCATATATCTCCTCTTTAATAATCACATTTATTAAAGAGTTTATTAAAGCTATATTTGTTCCTACCCTTAATTGCATAAACACATCTGCCACTTCAGACATATCTATTTTTCTAGGATCTGCCATAATAAGCTTAGCACCACTTAGCTTTGCTTGTTTTATTTTAGCTCCTATTATTGGATGGTTTTCTCTAGGATTTGAACCTATAACAAAAATCACCTTATTATTTTCTATCTCATCTATTGAATTTGTCATTACTCCACTACCTAGTGTTGTTGCTAGCCCAGCAACTGTTGAGCTATGTCAAAGACGGGCACAGTGATCTATATTATTTGTGCCTAACACCCCACGAAACAGTTTTTGAAACATAAAATTGTCTTCATTAGTACATCTCGCTGATGATAACCCTGCAAAAGCATCAGAACCATAACTCTCTTTTATCTCATTCATTTTTTTAGAGATATATTCGTATGCCTCTTCATATGTTACCTCTACTAAAACCCCTTCTTTTCTAACTAAAGGTTTTGTTAATCTATCAGGATGATCCACAAATTTATAACCAAATTTTCCTTTTACGCATAGCATCCCCTTATTAGGTGATATATCTGCTGGAAAAGCTTCTATAATTTCATTGTCTTTAACATAAAAATCAATTTGACACCCTACTCCACAATATGAGCAAGTAGATCTTATTTTTTTTAAGTTTCTTTCATCTATTAATTTTTTATTTTTTGGTGTTAAAGCTGCAACAGGACAGACACTTACACAATTTCCACAACTAACACAATTAGTGTCATTTACCCTTTTATCCCCTTTAACATTTATAATGGACTTTCCACTTTTTTTGTTTAATTCTAATTGTCCAACACACTGCAATTTTGAACATACAGCAACACATTTTCCACACCCTATACATTTGTTTGGATCAATTTGATAAAAAGGGTTAGAATTATCAATAGCAATCTTTTTTTCTTTTTCCTCTGTTTTATAATTTGGATTTTTTCTAGATAAATAAGAATGAATATTATATTTCTGAGAATACTCTTTTAGTTTACATGTTGCATTCTTAGAGCAAGTTATACAGTCATTTGAGTGTTCTTCTATAATCTCACTTAGAATTTTAGCCCTTTCCATGACAATTTTATGGGAGTTTGAAATTATATTCATCCCCTCTTCAATCTCTGTTTCACATGCTCTTTTCATCTCTCCATTTATCTCCACGACACAGATACCACATTTTTCTTCATTATGAAATCTTTTGTCATAGCAAAGAGTTGGGATTTCAATATTTAAATCATTTAATACTTGAATAATTTTTTTTCTTTCTGAAATTAAAATCTCTTTTCCATCAATAATAACTTTCAATATCCTCTCCTCTTATTATCTTTAAATAAAATTTATTTTAAAACTAATGTATAATCCGCTCTTTCACTGTATATATAATTGGCTCTAATGCATTTATTCTTCCTATTAATGTTATCCCTATTTTTTCAGCTATTTCTATAGCTAAATCACTAGCTATACTTCTTGAAGCAACAACTGGTATTTTAGCAGTAGCTGCTTTTAAAACCATGTCCACTGATATTCTTCCTGTTGAAATAAGAAAAGATTCTTTTAAATTTTTATCTTTTTTTAGAACTGCTCCGATAGCCTTATCAACGGCATTGTGTCTTCCTATATCCTCTCTAACATAATTCTCGCCATTTACGTTTATGAGGGCACAGTGCATTCCGCCAGTTTTTTTATAAATAACTGCATTTTCTAATAAAATACTGAAAGAACTTTTTATCTCTTCTAAATCAAATATTTTTTCTATATCTAAAAACTCATTTTTTATTTTATCCTCACTATAGGTTGATCCACTTCCACAAGAGGATAATAATATATTAGGCAGATAAGATTCGACATCTTCTAACTCAACTTTTTTATTTAAGACAATGGTTACCTTTTTATTCTCAGAGCAAACACCACTACCCATTACGTCTTTTAAATTTTTTATTACCCCTCTACTGTGTAGATGTCCTATAGCTAAATCTTCTAAATCAAAGGGGGTGCACATAAAAGTTATGACTTTTTCATTATTGACAATTAATAATACTGCAGACTCTCTACATATATTTGTTTTATTATGTTTCAATTAACCACTCCCTTTTAAAATCGATATAATACTAGAACTATGTTAACTAGTTTTAGTGATTTTATTATACCCCATCTATACTGAAAAAGTTAGTTTTTTATACTAAATTTATTTTTATAAATTCTAAAAAATTACTTACACTGATAAAGTTTGTAGTTACTAAACATCAAAAATAAAGAGTAAAAAAAAAGAGAGTAGGCTCGCTGGATTAACCATAGCCTACTCTGTAATGTTCTCTATTTCAGTAATTGAAATAATAAAGTCTACAAAACGTCATGTTGTTCTAATTATTAAAAATCTAAAAAGCTTGTTGTATAAACGCCTATTCACTAAAAAAGTGAACACTACTTACTACGGCATTCTTACAAACTCTCTAAATTTTTAAACTAATTGGACAAACCGTCAGGTGACCTTTTTATATTTACAAATTAAATTTTTATATTTGATGCCGTGCCATCTCTTGTGGACTTCTATATAATAACATAAAAAATATTGTAAGTCAAACTTTTTTTATTTTATTTATAAATTTGTAATAATTATAAATAAAATAGAGCGTCTTCATTTAAAGTCCTTAATAAAAAATTATAGAAAATTAAAAATTTAGATTCATCTTTTCGTTGCAAATTTTTCTTCAATTTTATTTTATGGACATTTTATACTGTGAAAGACTTTTTGATGTTTAAAATCGAAAATTAGACTTATTTTTTCTTGTTCTTATATTTTATCGTATTTCATTTAAAAATATATTGGAAATACAAATTACAATTAATGAAAAATAATTTTTATTTCAATATATTTATTGTTTTATATTTTTTTTACTCTGTAACCTATTTACATTTTTATCTTTAAATTTAAATATGATTTTCTGAAATGCAAAAATTTGTAAAATTGCTTATACTTGATTACGATTTTTAATTTGATTAATTGAGATACAGTCAAAAGACAATTTTGCTTTTTAAATTACTTAAAATAATAATTATTTTTAAATATAAAATAAAATTTAATCATATAATGTTAATTATATGACGTTAAATTAAATTGATAATAATTAACGTAAATAATTATACTTGAAAAACATATTGAAATTGCTCTATTTATATTATTAAGTATATAATATAAAAGATAACCCCTTAGTTATTACTAAAAAGTTATCTTCTATATCTAATATTCATATTTTTTCTTTCTTATTTCTTTATGTACTAATCTAAATTAGGTACTGGGATTTTATCTAGAACTCTTTTTTGTAAAATTGACTTAGCGTTAATATATATCTCTGTTACTCTAGAATCTGAATGACCTAGAAAATCTCTTATCTCTAATATATCTGCACCATTTAAAGAGAGCTCAGTTGCAATAGCATGACGGACATTATGAGGGCTAATCTCTTTACCAATTTTTTTTCCCATCTCTTGAATTAGAGAGTAAAGTGCTCTGTAACTAAGTGGTGTATTTTTTTCAAAAGAGGATGAAAATATATAATGCTCCTCTATTGCTACTTCATCTATTCCGTGAAGCTGCATTATAAATTTTTTGTATTTTATAATTTTATCTTCTAAATATTTATGCATAGGTTTATACTGCTCTTTTCCGCTTTTAGTTTTTTCTAATTTAATAATATACTCATTATCTCTTTTTAAAATATGCTTAAACTTAAGATCAATTATCTCTTGGCTACGCATTCCAGTATAGAAAAGAGTTTGAAGTATTAAAGTATTTCTAAAAGATTTATCTGAGTTTACAGGGTAAACTTTTAAAATCTCTTTTATATCTTCATATGAAAGTTTCAGTACATTTTCTAAATCTCTTGCTGTTTTAAAAAGTTGAAGATGCTTACAAGGGTTATCATAACCATTTCTTTCTAACTCTGCATAAAGAGATTTTAGAGATGAGATTACTTTATTTATAGAAGTTTTCTTCATAGCTCTGTCAGTTGCTAGATGTGAGATATAATCATCTACATCCTCTTTTTCTATCTCATTCATAAGAGGAACTATTTCGTCTACAGTTAGATTGTCATTTCCTTCATAAACATATTTAAGAAAATCTTTAAGATAGAAAAAATAATCTTTTATAGTTTTTTCACTTTTGTACATATCTAAAATGGATTTTTTATCCTCTTTAGCCTTCTTCTTTCTACGTGTAACTGGAAGAGTATTCTCTCTTTTTAAAATCTCTATAAAACTCACCTCCTATGGAAAATAAAATAGCAATAATATATTTTTTCTAAAATTATATTTAAAGGACTTTTTTTAATTGGGAATAACAAATTTTTTTAATATTGTATTACTAATAGCATTATACTCTATTTTATTCCCTAAAACTAATATTTTATATTAAATAATTTTTTGTATATAAAATGAAAAATTGGTATAATCTAGAATAGTAACTTAGACAGAAAATTTTTATTAAAATAAATCTTAAATTTTTATAGGAGGAAGATATGAGTGTTTTATCTAATTTAGAGCCAAAAAGTGTTATGTATTATTTTGAAGAGTTATCTAAAATTCCAAGAGCTTCAAAAAGTGAAAAAGAGATTAGTGACCATTTAGTAGCATTTGCAAAGGAGAAAGGGTTTGAAGTTATTCAAGATAGCCATTTAAATGTAATTATAAAAAAACCAGCGACTCCTGGATATGAAAATGTTCCTACACTTATTATCCAAGGACATATGGATATGGTTTGCGAAAAAAATCAAGATGTACAACACGATTTTGCAAAAGAAGGGATTAAATTACAAGTTGTTGGAGATTTAATAAAAGGAACTGGAACTACACTTGGTGCAGATAATGGTATCGCTGTAGCGTTTGCTTTAGCTCTACTTACTTCAGATTTGCCTCACCCAGCCCTTGAAGTTCTTATTACTTCTGATGAAGAGATGGGGATGACAGGAGCGTTGAATTTAGATGGTTCTCATTTAAAAGGTAAACTGATGCTAAACCTTGATACTGAAGAGGAAGGGGAGATTTATGTAAGTTGTGCTGGTGGAGCTAGAACAGATTTAGAATTACCTGTTTCTTGGACAAAGTTAGAAAAAGAAGTTAAGGCTATTCAAATCCAAGTAAGAGGTTTACAAGGTGGACATTCAGGTGCGGATATTCACTTACAAAAAGGAAATTCTAATAAAATATTAGGAAGAGTCCTAAATGAACTTAGAAAATCTGAAAAATTTAATATAGTTGAAATATTTGGTGGAGCTAAAGATAACGCTATTCCTAGAGAAGCAGATGCAACTTTATGTTTTGAAAATCTTAATTTAGAAAAAGTGAAATCAGTTGCAGATAAGATGACTAAAATTTTCCAAGAGGAGTACAGAGTATCTGATCCTAATGTTAGAATTGATATAAAAGAGTGTACAGCAGCTAAATTTATGACAAATGAATCAACTGAAAAAGTTATTAATACACTTGTTCTTCACCCTAATGGAATAAATACTTGGAGCATGGATATTCACGGGCTTGTTGAAAGCTCTACAAATGTTGGAGTAATTATTCAAAATGAAGCATCTGTTACATTTAGAAGTGCTGTAAGAGGTTCTATTGAAAGCAGAAAATTAGAGATAATAGAAGTGATCAGAGCTCTTGCTATTATTGTAGGCGCTAAGTGCGTTGACAACAGCCACTATCCAGCTTGGCAGTATAACCCTGAATCTAAATTAAGAGAGGCATTCTGTGAAATCTATGAAAAAGAGTTTGGAAAAGAAATAGAATTGAAAGCTATTCACGCAGGTCTTGAGTGTGGAGTTCTTTCTGAAAAAATACCTGGAGTAGATATTATCTCTTTCGGTCCAAATATAAGAGGGGCACATACTCCAGAAGAGAATGTAAGTATCTCTTCTATCCAAAATGTATGGAAGTTTTTTGTTAAAGGTGTTGAATCATTAAAAAATTATTATTAAAATATAACAAAATGATATAAGGAGTTTTATGAAACTAACTATAAAAACAATTTCAGAATTTGAAACATATTTAAGAGAAGCTGCTGAAGCAGAGATGAAAAACAGTAACGCTTTTCTTGACAGCAGTATGGATAAATTTATTAATAAAGTTAAGACAGAAGTTGGAAGTGTAACAGATTTTGATTATACAGAGCTTAATCACTGTGAAGATGGGAGAGTAGATTTTGAAAAAGTTGATATTGTTACTATAAATATTGACTTTAAAACTTATTGGGTTAAACTAATAGCTAATTTGGTTACCAAAGAGATTTTTATAGGATCTGTAGAGTTGTAAAAGCCAAGCTCCGGTTTTCCTCTGAAATCGTATCATTGGAAAACATAGATCGGGGAGGGATTTTATTGTGTATAGTTATGATGAAACGAAAGAAAAATTAAAAATTTTTGAAGAGGAATGGGATACGGCTTATGTAGAGAACTCTCCCGAAGATCTCGGTTGGTATGAAAAGATTTCAGAGCCTTCTCTGACACTTATAAAAAAATATCTGAAAGAGAGAGAGAAAACTGTTTTGGATGCAGGGTGCGGGGAGAGTACTTTAATCCAATCTCTTTTAGATAATGGATATAGAAATCTCATAGGTATAGATATAAGCTCTCAAGCTATCAAATTTTTAAATGAGAATATAAGATTACCAAAAGATGCAACATTAGAACTGCGGAGAGAAAATCTTACGGAACAGCTAAATTTCAAAAAGCAAGGTGGATTGTGGCATGATAGGGCTGTGTTTCATTTTTTACAGAAGAGAACTGAACAGCAAGGGTATAAAAAAAATCTTTTCAACTTTCTAGGGAAGGGAGATATTTTTATAATCGCATGTTATTCCGATGAAAATAGTGCCGAGATGTGCAACGGATTACCTGTTAAAAAATATAATTTAGAGGATCTTAAAAAGATATTTTCAGATAATTTTAAATTTGAGGAATCCCTGCTATGGGATTATATTATGTCTTCAGGTGATATAAGAAAATATATCTATGCTGTATTTTCAAAAAAATAAATTTTTTCTAAAGAATAAATGAACCCCTAGTTTGTAATATTATTTTATTACAAGCCGGGGGTTATTTCATACTAGATTTATGTTATAAAATTTTTTGAATTTCATTTATAAACTGATGATATATTTTATATTGTTCTTCAGCCCCACATACAAATTTTTTTTAAAATTGATGTATTATTGCTTAAAGAATTTGCTATATAGTTACAAAATGTACATTTTAATATTTTGAAAGTATCTCTTTTATTTCCTCTTTATCAGCCATTCTTCCAGAAAAAATTACTTTCCCATCAATTACTAGTCCTGGAAGCTTCATTACACCAAGTTTAGCAATTTGCACAAAATCTGTTACTTTTTCAATTTTTGCATCTTTTCCTAACTCTTGCACTGCCTCTTTAACATACCCTAATAAAGCATCGCAATTTTTGCACTGTGCACCTAAAATTTTAATCTCCATAAAAAAACCTCCTATTTATTCTTTAATTGATAATTCTTAAAACCACCTTCTAAGTTATATGCTTCTAAACCGCTCTCTCTTAAAATTAAAGAGGCAATCCCTCCACTTGTTCCACCATTGCAATAAGTTACTATTTTTTTATCTTTTGGCAACTCATTAATATGCTCCTTTATTTCAGCAAGAGGGATATTAATAGCTCCATGAATATGTTTCTCTAAATATTGATCTTTTACTCTAACATCTATAATTATATATAAATTTTTGTTATTTAACAACTCTTCAACTGTTACTGTAGAGATTTCCATAGTTATACTTCCCCCTCCTTCTTATCAAAATAATGTGCAGTACTATTAGAAATTTTTACTAGTATCAGCATAACTGGAACTTCTACTAATACACCAACTACTGTGGCAAGTGTAGCTCCTGAATTTAATCCAAATAATGAAATTGCTACAGCTACTGCCAGTTCAAAAAAATTACTTGCTCCTATCATCCCAGCAGGAGATGCTATATTATGAGGCATCTTCCAAATCTTTGCCCAAAAGTATGCAAGTGCAAAGATGAAGAATGTTTGAATTGTTAATGGTATAGAGATTAATAAAATATTCAGAGGGTGATCTATTATTTTTTGCCCTTGGAAAGAGAAGATAATAATTAATGTTAGAAGTAAACCAGAAATAGTTATCTTATCGAACCTTTTTAAAAATATATTATTGAAATACTCTATCCCTTTATTTTTAACTACAAAGTGCCTAGAAATAACTCCTAAACCTAAAGGGATTACTACAAATAGTCCTACAGAGAGGAAAAGAGTGTTATAAGGTACTATAATATCACTTATTCCTAAAAGGAAAGCTACTATAGGGACAAAACCTACAAGTAAAATAAGATCATTAACTGCTACTTGAACTAATGTATAAGCTGGATTCCCTTTTGTTAACTGACTCCATACAAAAACCATTGCCGTGCATGGTGCTGCTCCTAATAACACTGCTCCTGCTATATATTCATTTGCTAAATCTAAAGGGATTAATGTTTTAAAAATAATTTTAAAAAATAATACAGAAATAAAATACATTGTAAATGGTTTAATTAACCAATTTGTTACGCAAGTTATTGTTAATCCTCTTATATTTTTAGTAGCTTCTACTATTGAATGAAAATCTATTTTTAACATCATTGGATAGATCATTAACCAGATTAAAATTGCAACTGGTATTGATACGTTATAATACTCATATTTTGATAATGTCTCTGGTATAACAGGAACATTTACCCCTATTGCTACTCCCACTATAATGCATAGTGCTACCCACACCGTCAGATATTTTTCAAAAAATCCCATTTTTCCCCCTTAAATATTTATATAATTAAAGAAGTAACCTATGAATATTATCCCTACAGTTACATACCCTACAAACAATCCTAAAAGCTTAGGCTTAATAACTTTACTTAACATAACCATTGCTGGGAATGATAGAGCAGTAACTGACATCATAAGTGCCATTATAGTCCCTATCCCTACTCCTTTTAAATATAAAGCTTCTGCTACAGGGAGAGTTCCAAATACATCTGCATACATTGGTACTCCAACTAAAGTTGCAAGAATTACTGCAAATGGATTCTCTCTTCCTAATATTTTTTCTATAAACTCTCTTGGAAGTATATTATGGACAATGGCACCAATTGTAACCCCTATAAGTATATGTATCCATACTCTTTTAAAAATATCTCTCACTTGGTTTTTAGCAAAAATGTGTCTATCTTTAAAAGCGAGTTCTTCTGTATCCCCTTCTACATGATCTATAGTCAGTACAAACTCCTCTATATATTTCTCCATTTTCATTTTATCAATTACAATACCTCCTATTACAGCAAGTATTATTCCAACTACAACATATATTATTGCAACTTTCATTCCAAAAAATGAACTTATCAGTAATAATGAAGCTAAATCCACAAGAGGTGATGATATTAAAAAAGAGAATGTCACACCTAAAGGCAGCCCTGCAGAAGTAAATCCAATAAATAATGGGATACTAGAGCATGAACAAAAAGGGGTAATAGTCCCTAAAAGTGCACCTAGTATGTTTCCACTAACCCCTTTAAATCTACCTAATATTTTTTTAGTTCTCTCTGGGGGGAAAAAACTTTGAATGTAGCTTATACCATATATTAATATGCCTAACAGAAGAAATATTTTAATTCCGTCATATAGAAAAAACTCAAGAAATCCACCTAGCTTTGAATCTAGTGAAATTCCAAATACATTTACAATTAATTCTTCTACTATCTCCAAAATCCAACCCATTTTTAAAAAATAATACTCTATAAAGTTCATAATTTTAACTCCTTTACCTCTTCTAGTATTTTTAAAATATTACTATCTTTTAAACTATAATGAACCCATCCACCTATTTTTTCACACTGAACAATTCCTGAATCTCTTAAAATTTTCAGATGCTGTGAAAGTCTTGATTGAGAACACTCACCCATTGCTTGTAACTCACATACGCAGTGTGTCTTTGAATCTTTTAATGCATAAATTACATTAAGTCTTACTGGGTGAGATAAAGCTTTTAAAATATCTATCTGTTTTTCCATACTCCTCCTTAAATTCCATATATAGTATATAATCTTCATATTAAAAAATATTAAATTAGTTTTTTCTAATATGATTATACAATTATTACATTTTAATTGTCAATAAAAATAATAATAGATATTTAAAAATATAAGTGTAAAATAATGTATAATTACAATATCTAAACTATGGAGGTTATAAAATTATGGACAATATTACAAAAGAATGTGCTTGCAACAGCAATTGTTGTGGAACTGAACAAGAAAAAAAGAAAATTAATATTGAATTCCTGTATTTAGATTTAAACACATGCAAAAGATGTCAAGGAGCTGAAAGCAATCTAGAACAGGCTATTAGCGAAGTTTCTTCAGTTTTGAAATCAGCTGGTTATGAAGTAAATATAAATAAAATAAATATTACATCACCTGATCTTGCTATTAAGTATGAGTTTATAAGTTCTCCAACCATAAGAATTAATGGTAACGATATTTCTTTGGACGTAACTGAAACTTCTTGCAAAGATTGTGGAGATCTTTGTGGGGACTCTGTAGATTGTAGATCTTGGGTTTATGAAGGAGTTGAACATCAAGAACCACCAAAAGAGATGATAATAAATGAAATTATGAAAGAGATTTATGGAAATAATCCAAAATCATTTAAATCAAAAAATGAATATGTAATGCCAGATAACCTAAAACTATTTTTTAATGGAATTAGGGAAAAAAAATAAAGAACAAAGAATAAAAAACTTTCAAAATAATTGGAATTTGAAAAAATTATTTTAGAATATAGTCGAATTATGCTATAATAAACTGCACTCTATTGTGCAGTTTTTTTATATGTAATTTATATGATTTTTTATTTAAAGGAGGGTTTATGAGTAAAATTAATTGACTTTGAGAATGGGCTCAAAAGCCTTCGGTGAAGGCTAAGAAATCAATATAACTACTATAAAATTAAAGGGTAGATGAGTGTTTTTACCTAAGGAGAAAAATGAATTTAACAAATGAAAAAGTTTTACAAAAAATAGAAACACTTCCTGTGGGATTAATCGCAACCTCTCTTGGAGCAGCGACTCTTTCCAATGCATATATGAATCTTGATTTTACACTTTTAAGACCTTTTTTTATGGTTTTTGGAATGCTAATTATTCTAGGTGCAACTTTAAAAATAGCTTTTTATAGAGATGTTTTTAAAAATGAGTATAAAAATACTGTTCCAGCCTCTGTTTATGGAACATATTCATTACTTATAACGGTAATAGGAAGTTTTATTTCTCAATATTATTTTACTTTTGGAAAAATAGTATGGTGTTTAGGAATAATTATTCACATTGTATTTACATTATTTTTTACATATACTCACTTGTTTAAAAATTTTAATAAAAATAGTTTTGTTCCAAGCTGGTTTATAATTTATAATGGTATTATGGTGTCAGTTGTAGTTGGAGGAAAAATGAATGAACCTCTTTTATTAAAAGCTATAACTTACTATGGGATAACAACATTTTTCATAATTCTTCCTTTTATGGTAAAAAGAGTTATAAAGAACCCTCTTCCTATACAATTAATTCATACAAAAGCAATATTTATGGCACCTGTAAGTCTTTCTTTCATATCTTATTTAACAGTAACAGAAACTATTAATGTGAATTTTGTATTTTTTATCTATACATTACTAATAATCTCATTAGTGTATATTTTAATAAACATGAAAAAGTTTTTTTCAGTGGAGTTTAACCCTGGATTTGGAGCGCTTACTTTTCCATTAGCTATAGGAACTGTAGCTTCTTTTAAAATGTCAAATTTTTTAGATAAATTCAATTATTTAGAATTATCTAATTGGGTTTTTAATTTAGCTGTGACTCAATTATGTCTAGCTACTGCTGTAATAGGGTTTATATTATATAATTTTTTAACAAAAAAGAATTCGAAATAATAAAAAGAAAATTAGGAGATAAAATAATGAATAAAGAGATAAGTATAAAAAAAGTAAAACATGACGCAGAAGAAGCATATAGAGTAGGCGATTTTTTCTGTTCAGAAGCAATTATAAATTCAGTAAAAAATAATATAGCTCCAGAAATTCCAGCAGAACTTATAGCTGTAGCTTCAGGATTTCCTGTTGGAGTAGGAAAATCAAAATGTATCTGTGGAGCAGTAAGTGGTGGAGTAATGGCTCTTAGTTATTTTTTTGGAAGAACAACAGGGGGAGATGCTAAAGTAAATAAAGCTTTAGAAATTGCAAATGAACTTCAAGAAAGTTTTAAATCAAATCATAAAGTTTTATGTTGTAAAATATTAACTCATGGAATGGATATGGGAGCAAAAGAACATAAAAATCAGTGCGTATCATTTACTGGGGAAGTTGCCGAAAAAGTTGCTGAAATTTTATCAAGAGAGTTTCAATTAAAAAATATAGATTAATTATATTAAAATAAAAAATTTAATTTAAAGGGGGAATTTAAATGAATAGTTTATTAGATTTAATAGTGGAGAAAAATAGACCTTTAACTACTAAAGGAAGAGTTGCAACGTACATACCGGGGCTTTCAAAAAGTGATATAAACCACCTTGGAATCTGTGTTATGGATTGTGAAGGGAATATTTTTCAATCTGGGGAATCAGATATTAAATTTACTATTCAAAGTGTTTCAAAACCTATAGGTTTTATACTGGCAGTTTTAGATAATAGTTTAGAAGAAGTATTTTCAAAAGTTGGTATGGAACCTACTGGGGACCCCTTTAACTCTATAGTAAGATTGGAGACTAATAAATCTAAAGGGAAACCTTATAACCCTTTAATCAATGCAGGTGCTATTCAGATGTGTTCAATGATAAAAGGAGATACTCATGAAGAGAGATTTGAAAGAGTTTTAAATTTTTTTAGAACAGTTTCTGAAAATCCAACACTTCAGATAAATGATGAGATATACCAGGGAGAGAAAAGAACAGGAGACAGAAACCGTTCTATGGCATATTTTTTAAAGTGCGAAGGATTACTGCAAGGGGAAGTTACTGATGCTCTTGAAATCTATTTTAAACAGTGTTCTATTGAAGTTACTGCTAAAGATTTAGCACAAATAGCTCTTTTTTTAGCAAGAGATGGTGTACTATCTAATGGAGTAAAAGTTGTAGATTCTAAAGTTTGCAGAATTGCAAAATCATTAATGACAACTTGTGGTATGTATGATGGCTCTGGAGAGTTTGCTACTAAAGTTGGAATCCCTTCTAAATCTGGTGTTGGCGGTGGAATTATGTCAGCTGTACCTGGAAAATACGGAATAGGAGTTTTTGGACCTTCATTAGATGAAAAAGGAAACTCTATAGCTGGAATTCAAGTTTTAACAGATCTTTCTGAAAATTTTGATTTAAGCATTTTTTAAAATATCTTTTATATCATAACCCTAGGAGCTAGTTGTGGATATTATAAATAACAGCAATCAAATTACCATGTATACAGAGCTTTCGAGAGAGTTACAAAATTGTAACTCTTT
>JAGNZR010000037.1 GCA_017984315.1 Fusobacteriaceae bacterium
CCAGCTTTACAATGCTTACACTCACACTTATCTTTATAAGGAGTTGGCTCTGTATAAGTAGTTATTACCCCTTCAAAGTTTCTTAATACTACTCTATCTGGACTTTGAGAAATTACATAGTTAGGCATTACAGGAATTTTTCCTCCTCCACCAGGTGCATCTACAACGAATGTAGGTACACAATAACCAGAAGTATGTCCTCTTAATCCTTCAATAATTTCAATTCCTTTTGATACTGGAGTTCTAAAGTGCTCAAGTCCTAAAGAAAGGTCACATTGATAAATATAGTAAGGTCTTACTCTGATTTTTGTAACAGCATGTACTAACTCTTTCATTACATGTACACAGTCATTGATTCCTCTTAATAATACTGATTGGTTCCCTAAAGGGATTCCAGCATTAGCAAGTCTTTCACAAGCAAGTTTACTCTCTGGAGTAACTTCATCTGGATGGTTGAAGTGAGTATTTAACCATACCGGGTGGTATTTACTTAACATTGCAACTAACTCAGGAGTTATTCTTTGTGGTAAAACTACAGGAGTTCTTGAACCTATTCTTACAACTTCAACGTGAGGTATCTCTCTTAATTTAGAGAATATAGTTTCTAAAACATCATCCTCTAATAATAATCCGTCTCCTCCAGAAATTAATACGTCTCTTACTTGAGGTGTTCTTGCTACATAATCAATAGCTTTTAAGATATTTTCCATTGGTAATGACCCATCATTTTGACCAGCAAATCTTCTTCTAGTACAGTGTCTGCAGTACATTGAACACATATCAGTTACTAATAATAATACTCTATCAGGATATCTATGAGTTAACCCTGGAACTGGAGAGTCTTCATCCTCATGTAGTGGATCCTCTAAGTCAGCTGCTGATTTGAATAACTCTTCAGAACTAGATATAGCCTGTTTTCTAATTGGACAATTAGGATTTGTTGGATCGATTAAAGATAGATAGTAAGGTGTGATTGACATTCTTAATGTTTTAAGAGTTTCACTAACCCCTTTCTCCTCTTCAGGTGTTAAATCCATTAATTTTTTTAACTCTTCTAAATTTTCAACTCTATTTTGTAACTGCCATTTCCAATCGTTCCATTGCTCATCTGTAACATTTGGGAACATCTCTTTTCTTCTACTTTTTAAATTCATTTTAACCCCCATATTTTATATTAAATAATTTTATATTTTATATTTTCATTAATTACATAATTCATAACCTTTTATTAGATATATAACTCTTCAAATATTTTTCTAAGTTCAGGACTCTCTCTTAACTCTTCTAAAGTTATAGCAGCGTGATCTTTAGTATAACCATTCCCTACGATCATATTAACGTCTTTCCCTACACCCTCTGCTCCTAAAGCAGCTTTTGTAAATGATGTTGCCATTGAGAAGAAATAAACTATTCCATTATCTCTTACTGGTAAAATAGCTGCCATCTCTGTATCAGATACATTTACAACGTTTATTGAAACGTCAACTTCGCTTCCACCTGTGATCTCTAATACAGCGTTTAAAGTTTCAACTGGCTTTCTAGCATCCCCTATCATACCTATAATTTTTGGATTTACTCTTTTTAATAGATTTAATTCCTCTTGGTTTCTTACTAAACCGATTACCATTCCTGTTGGTCCAACTCTTTTTACAGCTTCATATGAACACATCATTCCTGATTTACCAGCAGCTCCTAAAATTAATACTTTATCTCCTGGCTTTACTAATTTAGCAGTTTGAGCAGGTGCTCCAGCTACGTCTAAAGCTGCAAGTGCTAAAGTCTCTTCCATATCTGTAGGTAATACTGCATATAATCCAGATTCAAATAAGATAGCTTGAGCTACAACTTCTACTCTATCAATATCAGGCTTAATATCGATTATTTTTTCTATTTTTAAAGGAGTTAATGATAAAGAAACTAAAGTTGCTATTTTATCTCCAACTTTTAAGTTAGTTTTTCCTACTAAATCTGAACCTATTTTTGCAACTTTTCCAATTAACATTCCACCTGAACCTGTAACTGGGTTTTGCATTTTTCCTCTTTCAGCTACTATTTCTAATATTTTAGCTTTAATTTTTTCAATATCATGTCCAGCTTCCTCTTCTATTTGAGTAAATGATGCTGAGTCAATGTTTAAGGCTGCTACATCAATTAAAATCTCATTTGAATAGATTTCCATATCATTGCTAATTTTTTTTGCTGGTTGTGGTAATACTCCCATAGGTTCTATTACTCTGTGAGTACCATATTTACATCCCTTTTTCATTGTGCTTCCTCCTATTTTTTACTTAAACTTTTAAAATTATAATAAAATTAAGAATCTCTTAATGTTATTTAGTTAGACCTAAAATTTTTCTTGCTTCTGCTGGAGTGGCTATCTCTCTTCCTAACTCTTTAGCTAATCTTGCTACTTTTTCAACAAGTTCACCGTTAGATTTCGCTAATACCCCTTTAGATATAGATGTATTATCTTCAAATCCTACTCTAACATGCCCTCCATCTATTATTGCAAGAGTTGCCAAATTGAATTCATGTCTCCCTATCCCTGCAACAGTATAAGTTGAACCTTCTGGAATACTTCCTCTTAAGAATGCGAAGTCTCTTATATCTCCACCAATTCCACCGTTAACTCCCATTACGAAACTGAAGTGCATAGGTGCTTTTATAAACCCTTTTTTATGAAGTCTTAAAGCCATTTCTATCATACTTTTATCAAAACATTCAAGTTCAGGTTTAATCCCTCTCTCTATCATTTTTGTTCCGAATTCTTTGATCATGTTTTCAGTGTTCTCAAATATTTCATCTCCACCAAAATTTAGAGTTCCACAGTCTAGTGTTGCCATCTCTGGGTGTAACTCTGTTGGCTGAAGTCTTTGCTCAGCTGTCATCCCAACTGCTCCACCTGTAGAAGGTTGAATAATTACATCTGGACACTTTGCTTTTATAGCTTCCATACATGCTCTGTATCTTTCTCTGTCTTGAGTAGGTTTCCCTTCATTTGTTCTAACGTGTAGATGAATTATTGATGCTCCAGCTTTATACGCTGATTCTGCTTCTCTTGCTATCTCTTCCACAGTATATGGAACTGCAGGGTTATGTTCTTTAGTTACTTCTGCACCGCAAATAGCTGCTGTTATTATTAACTTTTCCATATCTTATTTCCCCTTTTTATTTTTTAGTTCTTTGATTATCTTTTGGAGTTATACAAGTTCCAGTTGCTCTACAAACTACTATTGGCTCAGCTAAAAAATCTGCTGCTGATGCTGATATATCCGGTCTAGCTGCTATAACTTTTCTAGCTTCAAAAACCATCTTTCTCGAACTGTTTCCAGATTCTACAATCTCTCCTACTGCTTCTATATAGTCACCAGCATATACTGGAGCTAAAAAATCTACCTTATCATACACTCTAAATAATCCTTCATCTCCATCCATTTTAATCAATAACTCTGTAGCCACATCTCCAAAAAGAGCCAACATTTTTGCCCCATCAACAAGATCTCCACCATAGTGTGCATCATGTGATCCCATTCTTAATCTGATCATTGATTTCATATTTTTTCCTCCTAAAGGTTTTTAATTTTTTAAAATTATTTTTTGGCAATAAAAAAGTGCATTTAATTTAGTAGCGACTAATTTAAACTGTCCGAACTTTATGTATTATTTAAAAATAATCTTTTATTTTTAAATAATAAATAGCTCTCCATAGCAAATTTGCTATGACAGTTTTTACAGATTCCCTGTAAACCCCAAGAAAAATTGTTTGGCTAAACACTTTTTCTTTCGGCAATTACGTCCTTCGTTTAAAGTATCTGGAAGCTATCCATTGACACCTTTAAACTACCACATTAAATGCACCTCTATTTTTTTATAATTCAATTGTTCTTTTTTAGTTTTTTTCAACCTTTTTCAAACACTTTTTTTATATTTTAAATTTACACCTTTTTACAAAATTTGTCAACACTTTTTCTTGAATTTTATTTATTATTTTGTATCAACATGAATTATCTTGTTTTATTATTGAAATTTTCTTTCGTTTTTAAACTAAATAATGCTATATTTTATTTAATTTTATATTTTAATCTTTAATTTTATAGTGAGGTGGTTCAAATTAATAAAGTTTTTATTTATGATGCTTTTACTGACAAAAAATTTTGTGGCAATCAAGCTGCTATAGTTTTAAATTGCGAAAATTTATCTTTAGATAATATGCAGTCAATAGCTAAAGAGTTCGGCTATTCTGAAACAGTTTTTCTTTCTAAAAGTGATAAAGCTGAGTTTAAAGTTAAGTTTTTTACCCCTTTAAATGAAGTTGATATGTGCGGACATGCCACTATTGCTTTCACACAAACATTGATAGACAATGGTTTTGTAACACTTAAAGATGGATGGAATACTTTAAATGTCGAGATAAACCTAGGGATTATGCCTATTTTTATTTTCAAAGAGGACAATTTTACAGATATTTTCATGCAACAAGATACTCCAAAATTAGAAAAAATTACTATTGATCCTGAAGCGGTTTTAGAGACTATGGGACTTTCTTTGAGCTCTTTAAATAAAAAATACCCAATTATTAAGGGGTATACTGGACTTTGGGATTTATTTATTCCACTAAATTCAGTGCAAGATTTAGAAAATATAGTTATGAATAAAGAGTTGATGCTTAAAATGAGTGAAAAACATAATTTTATCTCTTTTCACCCCTTTGTTCTATTAGATAATAACACTGCAAGGGTAAGAAATTTTGCTCCTATATGTGGTATAGATGAAGAGTCCGCTACTGGGACATCTAATGGAGCTCTTTCATATCTTTTATACAGTGAAAAAGTTTTAGAAATTGATACTCTGCTCTCTGTAAGTCAAGGAAAAGAGATGAAACGTGAAAGTGAAATAAAAGCAAAAATATTACCCGATAATAATGGTGGCATTAAAGTTCTTGTAGGGGGAACTGCTAAAAAATTTTTAGAAGGTACTATTTAATTCAAAATTTTACTCTAATTAAAAAAGGGAGTGCAAGGTAATGAACTCAATTATCTTACAATTCCCTTTTTTATTTATTTAATTACCTCAATTTTTCCATTTATGATATCTTTCTTTATTTTTTCCACAAATTCGATATTCTCTTTTCCTATGATATCTTTTGTATATTTATACTCTGTAGTTCCCACACCATTCTCTTTTAAACCAAACTCATGTATTTTCCCTTCAAATTTTCCATTCATTGTATCTTCAATTATCTTATAAATTGCTGTATCTATATTTTTTAACATTGAAGTAAGTATTTTTCCTTTTACAATTTCATCTTGGTCAGAATCTACACCGATACCATAAATCCCTTTTTCTTTAACACCGTCTAAAACTCCAACTCCTGTGTTTCCTGCTGCGTGATAAATAACATCTATCCCTTGATTAGCTTGTGAAAATGCATGTTCTTTCCCTTTAATAGGATCACTAAATGGAGCATCTCCACCAACATATGAAGCTACAACTTTTATATCAGGGTTTACATATTTAGCTCCCTGCTCATATCCACTTCTGAATCTATTTATCAGTGGTATATCCAAAGCTCCTACAAACCCTATTTTTCCTGTTTTACTCATTTTAGCCGCTAAAGCCCCTACTAAAAAAGACCCTTCCACTTCATTAAATACTAAAGAGGCAATATTCTCCCCTTCTTTTGCATTTGTATCTACAATGGCAAACTTTGTTTTTGGATATTTTGGAGCAAGCTGCTCCATTGCATCTTGTGCCGTATAAGAAGTTGCAATAATCAGATCATACTCGTTTTCTGCAAACTCTTTTAAATAAGTTGCATCTTCCATCCAAGAGTCAGGCTCAACATACTTAACATCTGCATTTAATTCTTTTTTCGCTTTCATTAACCCTGCATAAGCTGAATCGTTAAAAGATTTATCTCCTAACCCCCCTTGTGCTAAAATCAACCCTACTTTTATCGGTGCTGCTAAACTCAATACTGATACCAATAAAAACATAACCATTACTCTTAATTTTTTCATTTTTCCTCCTCAATTTTTTCTTTTTTTTCCTCTATTTTTTCACATATTGTGCTATTTATATACTATTTATTCCATTATGTCAATTTTAATCGAACTCAAATCATTAAATTTTTTTTTCATTTTTTTACTTTATAATAACTTTTTATCTATGTTGCATTAATATATTTTTTATGTTAGCATTTGAATTAATATACTTTTTTGTTACAAGGGGGATTTTTTTTATGAGTTTTAGAGTGGAGACAGATTCTATAGGAACACTTAATGTTCCTAAAAATGCATATTATGGTGTTCAATCATTAAGAGGTAAAAATAATTTCAATATTACTGGCTATAATCTTAATCCTGTTTTTATTGTTTCAATGGCATATGTAAAAAAAGCTACTGCTATTTCTAATCTTCATGCTGGAACTATTTCTCAAGAGATACATGATGCTATAATTAAAGCGTGTGATGAGATTATTGATGGAAAATTACATGAAAACTTTATAACTGATGTTATTCAAGGTGGAGCTGGAACTACTATGAATATGAATATTAATGAAGTTGTTGCTAATAGAGCTGGAGAGTTATTAGGTGGAGAGTTAGGAAAGTATGATAAAGTTCATCCTAATGACCATGTAAATTGCGGGCAATCAACTAATGATGTTATTCCAACTTCCGGAAAACTAGCTTTACTAATGATGTGTAACGATTTAATTACTTCACTTGAAAAATTATATAAAATTTTAGTTGAGAAATCTAAAGAGTTTGATCATGTTTTAAAAATGGGAAGAACTCATTTACAAGACGCTGTTCCTATCAGACTTGGACAGGAGTTCAGAGCTTTTGCTGAACCTGTTAAGCGTGATGTTGTTAGAATTAAAGCAGCTTTAGAAGATTTGAAATATATAAATATGGGAGCTACTGCTGTTGGAACTGGTATTAATGCAGATATCGATTATTTTAATAATATAGCGAAAGTTTTATCAAAAATAACGAATATAGATTTTAAACAAGCTGAAAACCTTGTAGATGGAACTAGAAATCTTGATGCTTTTGTATGGCTTTCTTCAGCTTTAAAAGTTTGTGCAGTTAATTTATCTAAAACGGCTAATGACTTAAGACTTATGTCTTCTGGTCCTAAGACAGGTCTTGGGGAGATTAACCTTCCTCAACAACAGCCTGGATCATCTATTATGCCTGGAAAAGTTAACCCTGTTATCCCTGAGGTAGTAAGCCAAGTTTGTTTCCAAGTATTTGGCAATGACCTCACTATTACAAAAGCTGCTGAAGCTGGACAGCTTGAACTTAACGTTTTTGAACCGGTATTGTTTTTTAACTTATTCCAATCAGTTCAAATACTTAACAACGTTATAAATACTTTCATTGATAACTGTTTAGTTGGAATAACTGCTAATGAAGAGCACTGTAAAGATTTAGTTGATAACAGCGTTGGAATTATAACAGCTCTTGTCCCTCATATTGGATATAAAGCATCTGCTGATTTAGCTAAAGAGTCTTTAGCAACTGGTATCCCTGTATATAAACTTGCTTTAGATAAAGGTCTTTTAAAAGAGGAAGAGATATTGATTATTTTAAATCCTTTTGAAATGACAAGACCTGGTATCCCTGGTAAAGCACTATTAAAGAAAAAATAATACTTCATTAAAAGAGGGTAAAAGTTATTTAAAAATCTTTTACCCTTTTTTTATTATTACATTTTTTTAAAGTTTTAAAATAATTTTAAAGGTTTTAAAATAAATTTCTAGTAAACTTTTAAAGAATTATCTTTATTTTAAGGGAGCTACTTTATGAATATTTTTTTTATATTAGCATTTTTTTTAATAAATATACTTGTTAACGCAAAAACCATTACTTTAGATGAAGCTATTACTCTGTCTTTAAAAAATGGAAAAGATGTACAAATTTCTGAAAAAGATGTTGCTATCTCTAAAGATATTTTAAGTTCATCTTTCAAAACTGCTTTACCCTCTGTTGTATATAACAGTAAATATCAAAAAGGGGAATACGAAAGGAGAATGGGTACTGAAGATAACGAATTCAGTAAAGAGGGGTACACCCAATCTATAGGAATTTTGCAACCTTTATTTAGAGGGGGAGCAATTTTTGCCTCTATTAAGCAACAACAAATTAATAAAGAAGTTGCTATGTTAAATTATTTAGCTCAAAAAAGAGATACTAGACTTAATGTAATTAAAAATTATTCCAATATAATCAATTCTAAAAGAAATTTAATCGCTTATTTAGCTTCTAAAAAAGAGTTAGAAACTAACTATGAAAAACAAAAGATACAACTTTCAATGAAGCTTATTATAAAATCAGATATTTTAAAAACTGAATATTATTTACTTGATGTAGAATCTAAAATTTTGACAGCCAACAATAATATAAAAATAGAAAAAGATCGATTAAAAATAAATATTGGAATCCCTGAAGAGGAAGAAATTGAAGTAGTGGACTTTTCAATACCTGAAAACTTATTAGGAAACATTAATTTTGAAACAGATTTATCCAATGCTAAAGTATCAAGCATTGCTTCTTTAATAGCTTCAAAAAATAGCCAATTTGCAATTGAAAATAAAACAATAAAAAGAGCTGAAATGATGCCGAAAATTGATGCCTTTGCAGGGTACGGAAATTATATGGAAGAATCTAAATTTGATAACACTACTAAAAATAGTGAATGGCGTGGTGGTGTTCAAGTAAACTGGAATATTTTTCAATTTGGAAAAGACTATGATGCTTATCAAGCTACAGTAAAAAATGTTGAAAAATTAAAAATAGCCGAGGAACAGACAGTTGATAATATTCAACTGAATGTGACCTCAGCATATTTAGACCTTATTAAATTAGAAAAAATTAAAGAATCAAAATATAAAGCTATGTTAACCGCTGAAGAAAATTACTTTGTAGATAAAGAGAGATATAACGGTGGATTAATCTCTGTTGTAGATTATCTTATTTCTGAAACTCTTTGGAGAAATTCTCAAGTAGAGTACAACACTCTTTTGAATGAATACTATGTAGCATTTGAAAAATATAGATCTTTACTTATTTAACCTGTCTGATATAACCTGACCATCAGCTATCTCTATTATTCTGTCGCAAAGATTAGCTATATTTAAATCATGAGTCACTATAACAAATGTTGTATTATACTCTCTGTTGATATCTCTTAACAGAGAGTATATTTTTTTAGTATTTTCAGAATCTAAATTTCCAGTAGGCTCATCTGCAAAAACTATAGCGGATTCATTCACCAATGCCCTTGCAACAGCCACCCTTTGTTGCTGACCACCAGAAAGCTGGTTTGCTTTTTTATGAATTTCGTCACTCAATCCAACAAAATTAAGAAAATCTACTGCTTTTTTTTTAAATTCAAAGCTATTATTTTTCAATTTTATCCAAGTCGGCATAAGGACATTTTCTAAAACGCTAAACTCTGTCAATAAAAAATGAAACTGAAAAATAAAACCCATATTTAAATTTCTAGTATCAGCTAATTTCTTAGCATTAGAAAAGTCTACCATTTCATTTTTAAAATATATCTCCCCTTCTGTTGGAGTATCTATTAATCCAATCAAATTTAATAAAGTAGTTTTCCCACTTCCACTCTGCCCAACTATAGCCACAAACTCCCCTTGACTAATTTCAAAATTTATCCCTTTTAAAACTTTCGTTTCAACTGCTCCAGGATAATTTTTTTTTATATTTACAAGTTTTAAAATAGTATTATTACTCACCATGTATCACCTCTATTGGACTCAATTTTGAACTTTTAATTGCTGGAGCAATAGATGAGATCACTCCTGAAACTGCAGTTATTATAATAGTTTGTATTACTTTAGAATTAGACACCACTATTTTAAATATCTCCTTCCCTAAAACTATCTTTTGTAAATCAATAATAAAAAATGCAAATATAATCCCTATTAAAGACCCTATCAAACCATACAGTGCACCTTGAACTACAAATATAGTTGCTATCTCCCCATTATGTGCACCCATAGATTTTAAAATTCCTATCTCTTTTGACTTTCTAAGAACAGTAATAAGTAAAATACTCATTGTACTCATCATAGTAGACAAAATAACAACTAATTGAATTATAAAATTTGTAGTATTTTGTGCTCTTAATGAGTCTAGCAAATCTTGCCCATCCATTGTCCAATTTAATACTCTTAGCTCTTTAAACTGGTTTTTTATCTGTTCACCTGTAATATCCGCCATAAAAATATCTTTTACTTGTATATCAATTTTATTTACGTACCCTACTTTATCAAATAATTTTTGAGCTCTGTTTAAATCCATCATAACTAGAAATTGATTTGCCCCCCTTGAAGACAGATCAAAAATCCCCCTTATTCTAAACCTCTCTACTTTCCCATTTGGAAAAGTTAAAGAGATATAATCTCCAATATCTACCGAATAAAGTTTAGAAAACCTAATCCCTATGAGCACACTTTGAGCATCAAATTTATTATCTCCCAAAATTACTCTAGGTGAAATTTTCATTA
>JAGNZR010000070.1 GCA_017984315.1 Fusobacteriaceae bacterium
ATCTAAATATTCTAAATTAAGAGTTACCATTTGGTCATTTCTGATGTAGTTAGCTATTTTTTTACACTCTGAAAAATCTTTTGGATCTATAAATATAGTCTGGTATCTCTCCTCCTCTGTTACCTCTGGAGTCTCTTCGCTTTTTGATTCAGGTTGTAAAATCTCATCTAACAAAAGCTCATCATCTTTAGATAATTGATTTTTCTTGTTTTTAAATGCTTTTTTATCTTTGTTTTTTACTTTATCATCTTTTGGTGCAGCTTCAAATAAATCCTCTTCGTTTATCTCTTCCTGCTCTTCAATCTCTTCCATACCTAAAAACTCTTTAGACTTTTTTAAAAAATTCTTAATCATATTAGTTCTCCTTTATCAATGGGTTTTTATCCCATGGTTTATACAAATATTTTTGTTCCTACCCTTATAATTGTTGCACCCTCTTCAAGGGCTATCTTATAATCTCCACTCATTCCCATGGAAAGCTCTGTTAAACTGTTATTAAAATATTTTTCATTTAACAGCTCTTTAATTTCACGAAGTTTTGAAAAAACACCTCTTACTACAGAATCATCATCTGTATTAGGAGCCATTGTCATAACCCCTTTTACTCTTAAATTTGTAAGCTTGAAATATTCAGGGAGTTCAGATATAAGCTCATCTAAGTTATACCCCTCTTTGCTCTCTTCTCCTGCAATATTTATTTCTAAAAGTATATCTATCACTCTTCCAGCCTCTTTAGCTTTCTTATCTAACTCTTGTGCCACAGAGAGCCTGTTAATAGAGTGAACTAAATCTACAAATTTAACTATATATTTTATCTTGTTTTTTTGAAGATTTCCAATAAAATGCCAAATAATCTCCTGCTTTTCAGCTGGATTTTCTATGAACTTTTCATTGAAATATTGCTCTTTATCTCTTATAGCCTGCCCTTTATTTTCACCTACAATATTGTGCCCAGCTTCTAAAACTTTCTCTATACCTGTATGATCAAAATATTTAGTAACTGCAACAAGCTTTACTCTTTCTGGGTAAGGAGAGTGCTTTAAAATATCCTCTTTTATTGTTGCAATATTCTTTTTTATTACAGCACTATCTAATTTAAAATCTGCACTTGACATAAAGCCCTCCTTTCTGTTTTTTTCTATCTCTTAAATCATGGTGAAATTGAATTAAGGTTAGGGTGCCTTGCGACCTACAGGAGCACCAGCACCCGTTCTTAATCAATTTCATGCCTCAATTTCATGCCCTATATTAACTCTTGAAATACATCATTAGCTAATAAAAGCCCTTTTTCTGTCAAAATATATCTAATTACTTCAGAGTATTTATTAACCCCAAGCTCTTCACTTACATTTCCTACTTTTTTTAAAAACCCTTCCTCTTCAAGCTTTTTAAATTTTTCAAAATACTTTTCTGATGGGGTTACTCCTTCTTGCAGCAGCCTTAACCCTAAAATATTTCTGTATACCTCTTTTAGTTCAGCATCTACAGTTTCAATCTCATCAGGATCAACAGGTTTTTTATTACTATCTATATACATATAATACTCTTGAAAATCAGAAAAGTTTTTATACCTTAAATCATCTATATAACCTGAAGCACCAAGCCCAACACCTAAATATTCAGAATTTCTCCAATACTTACTATTATGTCTGCTTTCATAATTTTTCTTTGCAAAATTTGAAACTTCATAATGATTATACATTTTTTTCTTACTTTTTTCAATTATTAGATTAAACATCTCTGCTTCTAAGTCATTGTCACTCTCTTTTAAAATCCCTTTTTTTAAATCTTCATAAAAAGGCGTTCCCTCTTCCCATATCAATGAATAGATAGAAAAATGCTCCGGCTCTAGTGAGAAAAGTTTTTCTAAATCCTGTTCAAGACCCTCTAATGTTTGGTCAGGAAGAGAGAAAATCAGATCCAAACTGATATTTTTAAAACCAGCTTCTCTTGCATCTAAATAGCACTGCTCCCCCTCAAAACTTTTATGAGCACGTCCTAAAACTTTAAGTTTTTCATCATTAAAACTCTGTATCCCGATACTTAGTCTATTAATCCCTATATCTCTAAATTTTTTCAACTTATTAAAATCCACAGATTTAGGGTTAACTTCTAAAGTTATTTCGCACCCCTCTTTTATATTTAAAACATCTAAAATCCTTTTTAAATCTTCAGGGTCTAAAATAGATGGAGTCCCTCCTCCAAAATATACAGTATCAAACTCTACACGAGATTCAGAATTTAAATTAGGAGTTAAATTAGAATCAACTTTTGAATTTTGCGTTTTATTTTTATCTGTATACATTTTAATCTCTTTTATAAGATAATCTACATATTTTTTTCTTTCATCCCTTGTGGTATTAGAAAAAGATAAAAAATCACAATAGTTACAAAGTATATTACAAAAAGGGATATGAATATATATTGCATCTAACATGAAACCCCTCCTTTTAATCTTTTTATCTCTTAAAATCTCTGTGAAATTAGATTAAGGTTAGGGTGCCTTGCGACCTGCAGGAGCACCAGCACCCGTTCTTAACTAATTTCATGCTTTATTCTTAATTAATTTCATGCTCCACGAATCCTTCAAAATCAGCTTTTACCTTAGCCAGTTTCTCATCTGCCAAAACTTCTGTTTTTTCAGTTACACAGTAGTAATACTTAATCTTAGGCTCAGTCCCTGAAGGTCTTGCAGTTATATAAGTGCAATCATCAAAAACAAACTGAATTACATCAGATTTAGGAAGATCTAATCTTTGGCATGCATTTATTGTAAAATCTACCTCTACCTGCTCTTTAAAATCTCTAAAAATTGCAACTTTTTTCCCAATTATCTCTCTAGTATCTTTCAGTTTAGCAAGACCAGACATAATTTTAGAGATTTCAGCCATTCCATCTTTACCTTTTTTAGTAATAGCAGTTATCCCCTCTTTATACCATCCATATTTATTGTATAAAGATTCTAACTCTTCTAAGATATCTATCCCTTCTGATTCATATTTAGCTGCCATCTCTGCTATAATCATAGTGCTTACTACAGCATCTTTATCTCTAGCATGAGTTCCAATTAAGTAACCATAAGACTCTTCAAATCCAAATAGATATTCACCATCTATGGCTCCAGTTTCAAACTCTCTTATTTTTTCACCAATATATTTAAACCCTGTTAAAGTTCTAAAGATTTTTACACCTTTCTCCTTAGCAATAACATCTAGCATAGGGGTAGAAACTATTGTAGAGATAACTGCTCCATTTTTAGGAATCTCTTTTCTGTTTTCTAAAATATAGTTCATAAGTAAAAGCCCCATCTGATTACCATTTGGGTATACCCACTCCCCTTTTTTAGATTTACAAGCTATCCCTATTCTATCTGCATCAGGGTCATTAGCCATTACTAATTTTGAAC
>JAGNZR010000071.1 GCA_017984315.1 Fusobacteriaceae bacterium
ATCTAAATATTCTAAATTAAGAGTTACCATTTGGTCATTTCTGATGTAGTTAGCTATTTTTTTACACTCTGAAAAATCTTTTGGATCTATAAATATAGTCTGGTATCTCTCCTCCTCTGTTACCTCTAGAGTCTCTTCGCTTTTTGATTCAGGTTGTAAAATCTCATCTAACAAAAGCTCATCATCTTTCGATAATTGATTTTTCTTGTTTTTAAACCCTTTTTTATCTTTGTTTTTTACTTTATCATCTTTTGGTGCAGCTTCAAATATATCCTCTTCATTTATCTCTTCCTGCTCTTCAATCTCTTCCATACCTAAAAACTCTTTAGACTTTTTTAAAAAATTCTTAATCATATTAGTTCTCCTTTATCAATGGTTTTTAATCCCATGGTTTATACAAATATTTTTGTTCCTACCCTTATAATTGTTGCACCCTCTTCAAGGGCTATCTTATAGTCTCCACTCATTCCCATGGAAAGCTCTGTTAAACTGTTATTAAAATATTTTTCATTTAGCAGCTCTTTAATTTCACGAAGCTTTGAAAAAACGCCTCTTACTACAGATTCATCCTCTGTATTAGGAGCCATTGTCATAACCCCTTTTACTCTTAAATTTGTAAGTTTGAAATATTCAGGGAGTTCAGATATAAGCTCATCTAAGTTATACCCCTCTTTGCTCTCTTCTCCTGCAATATTTATTTCTAAAAGTATATCTATCACTCTTCCAGTCTCTTTAGCTTTCTTATCTAACTCTTGTGCCACAGAGAGCCTGTTAATAGAGTGAACTAAATCTACAAATTTAACTATATATTTTATCTTGTTTTTTTGAAGATTTCCAATAAAATGCCAAATAATCTCCTGCTTTTCAGCTGGATTTTCTATGAACTTTTCATTGAAATATTGCTCTTTATCTCTTATAGCCTGCCCTTTATTTTCACCTACAATATTGTGCCCAGCTTCTAAAACTTTCTCTATCACTGTATGATCAAAATATTTAGTAACTGCAACAAGCTTTACTCTTTCTGGGTAAGGGGAGTGCTTTAAGATATCCTCTTTTATTGTTGCAATATTCTTTTTTATTACAGCACTATCTAATTTAAAATCTGCACCTGACATAAAGCCCTCCTTTCTATTTTTTAAGTGGCAAAGTTTTGGATTATACGAAAACACGCACTTATGTAAGCCCTTGTGAGCGTTGGTTGGCGTTGCTACCGTTTTCTCTTATAATTCCAAAACTCCTAAAATCCCTGTGAAATTGAATTAAGGTTAGGGTGCCTTGCGACCTACAGGAGCACCAGCACCCGTTCTTATTCAATTTCATGCTTCATTTTCATGCCCTATATTAGCTCTTGAAATACATCATTAGCTAATAAAAGCCCTTTTTCTGTCAAAATATATCTAATTACTTCAGAGTTTTCATTAACCCCAAGCTCTTCACTTGCATTTCCTACTTTTTTTAAAAACCCTTCCTCTTCAAGCTTTTTAAATTTTTCAAAATACTTTTCTGATGGGGTTACTCCTTCTTGCAGCAGCCTTAACCCTAAAATATTTCTGTATACCTCTTTCAGTTCAGCATCTACAATTTCAATCTCATCAGGATCAACAGGTTTTTTATTACTATCTATATACATATAATACTCTTGAAAATCAGAAAAGTTTTTATATCTTAAATTATCTATATAACCTGAAGCTCCAAGACCAATACCTAAATATTCAGAGTTTTTCCAATATTTAGTATTATGCCTACTCTCATAATTTTTCTTTGCAAAATTTGAAACTTCATAATGATTATACATTTTTTTCTTACTTTTTTCAATTATTAGATTAAACATCTCTGCTTCTAAGTCATTGTCACTCTCTTTTAAAATCCCTTTTTTTAAATCTTCATAAAAAGGCGTTCCCTCTTCCCATATCAACGAATAGATAGAAAAATGCTCCGGCTCTAGTGAGAAAAGTTTTTCTAAATCCTGTTCAAGACCCTCTAATGTTTGGTCAGGAAGAGAAAAAATCAGATCCAAACTGATATTTTTAAAACCAGCTTCTCTTGCATCTAAATAGCACTGCTCCCCCTCAAAACTTTTATGTGCACGCCCTAAAACTTTTAGTTTTTCATCATTAAAACTCTGTATCCCTATACTTAGTCTATTAATCCCTATATCTCTAAATTTTTTCAACTTATTAAAATCCACAGATTTAGGGTTAACTTCTAAAGTTATTTCGCACCCCTCTTTTATATTTAAAACATCTAGAATCCTTTTTAAATCTTCAGGATCTAAAATAGATGGAGTTCCACCACCAAAATATACAGTATCAAACTCTACACTCGATTCAGAGTTTAAATTAGTGTTCAAATTAGAATCAACTTTTAAATTTTGCGTTTTATTTTTATCTGTATACATATTAATCTCTTTTATAAGATAATCTACATATTTTTTTCTTTCATCCTTTGTGGTATTACAAAAAGATAAAAAATCACAATAGTTACAAAGTGTATTACAAAAAGGGATATGAATATATATTGCATCTAACATAAAACCCCTCCTTTTAATCTTTTTATCTCTTAAAATCTTTGTGAAATTAGATTAAGGTTAGGGTGCCTTGCGACCTGCAGGAGCACCAGCACCCGTTCTTAACTAATTTCATACTTCGTTCTTAATCAATTTCATACTTTGTTCTTAACTAATTTCATTCTCCACGAATCCTTCAAAATCAGCTTTCACTCTAGCAAGTTTCTCCTCTGCTAAAGTTTCTGTTTTTTCTGTTACGCAGTAGTAATATTTTATTTTAGGCTCAGTTCCTGATGGTCTTGCAGTTATATAAGTACAATCATCAAAAACAAACTGAATTACATCAGATTTAGGAAGCTCTAACCTTCTGCATGCATTTATTGTAAAATCTACCTCTACCTGCTCTTTAAAATCTCTAAAAATTGCAACTTTTTTTCCAATTATCTCTCTAGTATCTTTCAGTTTAGCAAGACCAGACATAATTTTAGAGATTTCAGCCATTCCATCTTTACCTTTTTTAGTAATAGCAGTTATCCCCTCTTTATACCACCCATATTTATTGTATAAAGATTCTAACTCTTCTAAGATATCTATCCCTTCTGATTCATATTTAGCTGCCATCTCTGCTATAATCATAGTACTTACTACAGCATCTTTATCTCTAGCATGAGTTCCAATCAAGTAACCGTATGACTCTTCAAATCCAAATAGATACTCTCCATCTATGGCTCCAGTTTCAAACTCTCTTATTTTTTCACCAATATATTTAAATCCTGTTAAAGTTCTAAAAATTTTTACCCCTTTCTCCTTAGCAATAACATCTAGCATAGGTGTAGAAACTATTGTAGAG
>JAGNZR010000072.1 GCA_017984315.1 Fusobacteriaceae bacterium
TAAAATCCATAAATTCCATAAAAAACCTCCTAAATTATATTAAGTATAATAGGAAATATTAAAAATTACTCTGTTAAGAATACTATACTTAAAATAAATAAATATTCCTACTTTAATATTAAATTATTCCCCTGTTTAAAAATTGACTATTAAGAAAAATATGCTATTATTATAGCATGTATATAATAAAAATTTATATATTTTGGAGGTAAAAATAATGAACAGTTTAAAAACTTTTATATTAATGATAGCAATGGCTATTTTATTTATGTTTGTTGGAAATGCTATAGGTGGTGCTAATGGGATGAGGATGGCACTGATGTTCTCTATATTTATGAATATATTCTCTTATTGGTTCAGTGACAGAATTGTATTGGCTATGTACAGAGCTCAGCCTGTAGATAAAAATGAGGAGTTATATAAACTTGTGGAAAGATTAGCCCTAAAAGCTAACCTACCAATGCCAAAAGTATATATAATAGAGGAAAGACAACCTAATGCTTTTGCAACAGGAAGAAACCCTAAAAATGCAGCAGTAGCTGTGACAAGAGGGATTTTAGAGATATTAGATGAAAATGAGTTATCTGGTGTTATTGCACATGAATTAGGACATGTAAATAACAGGGATATTTTAATAGGAACTGTTGCTGCAGTTATGGCAAGTGCTATTATGATGTTGGCTAATATGGCGAAATGGGGAGCAATGTTTGGTGGTGGAAGAGATGATGAAGACAGAGGAAACATACTTTCCCTATTATTTGTGGCAATATTATCCCCTCTAGCTGCAATGTTAATTCAATCAGCTATATCAAGATCAAGAGAGTATAAAGCAGATGCTTATGGTGCTAAAGTTAGTGGAAATCCGCTGTTTTTAGCCAGAGCATTGAGAAAATTAGAGATGAGAGCCATGAACATACCCATGGAAGCTAATGTTGCAACTGAAAATATGTTTATAATCAGTCCTTTTACAGGTGAAAATGTAAGAAGACTATTTAGTACTCATCCTGCAACAGAGGATAGAATTAGAAAATTAGAAGAGATGAAAGAGAGTGGAAATTATTAAATAACAAAATATAAAAGGATAGTGGATAATGGTTTTTAACCAATATTTACTATCCTTATTTTGTATAAAATTTAATTCAATAATTTTAGTTAGAGCAGCTTTTATGCTCTGTAGGGGTAGGCACAATTTTGATGTCCTCTCCTAAATCTTTTACTCTTTTTTTATCATAAAAATATAAACACAAGAAAGAGATTACTAAAAATAAAAAAGCACCTAATATAGAAACCCCCTCTCCTAAATTAAGCATATCTAATATAAAATACCCTAAAATCATAAAAACGGCAGGAAGGATATAAGTTATAAAAGAGAGTTTTAATAAAAGGGAGTCATCAACTTCTATTGAAATTTGGTCTCCAGTTATATAGTTTGAAGCTAAATTAGAATGGATTTTCATAAGTGTTCCCATTTTTTTATCGGCACTACATGCTGAACAGTGTGCACATGATGAATCCTTAAAAAAATGAATAGTTATTTCATCTTTTTCAATTTTTTTTACAATACCAGTACTAATCATGGTGACACCTCACAAAATAATTTTATATTGAATTATAACATGCTTCATAACTGCTTGAAAACTCTTTTTTTATATGATAAAATTATTTATTACATTAGTAAATTTTTAAAGAAAATTTTAATTATGATTGAGATATAAAAATTAAAGAAGAGAGATGGGTAAATGGCAGAAAAAAATATAAAATATAAAGTTTTATACAGTATTGTTTTATTTGGAATTATTTATTTATATTTAGAAGGGGTTACATATTCAGATAAAAATATTTCAGAAATAGTTAACAATTATTTTGGAAGGGGAAGGTATGTCCTTTTATTTATACTGATATCAAATTATTTCACTATATCAGTAGAGAGAAAGTCAGTTAGAGATACTATTACTCTAATCTGCCATATGGGTTATCCATTTTTCTTATCTGTATATTACCTTTTAATCTCCTCTGATTTAGGGATATTGTTTAAACTTCCTACCACAGAGATACAGTATGATTTTATACAGCTTAGCGTATTTAAATATAAATTAGGTCTTGTGGGAACATATTTGTTGTCAGAGATGATTTCTGTACATAATAGTAAAATATATTTAGGGTTGAATGCTTTAGCTATATTGATTGTATTGATTATGAGTATAACATTTTTTAATTGGGTTATATTAAAAAATGTTAAAAAAATAAGAAGTATGTATATAAGAAAAAAAGAGATTGAGAATGAAGAGAAAAAAATATTAAAGAAAATAGAGATAAAAGAGGAGTTAGAAAAAAAAGAGGTTGAAAAAATTAGTAAACTTAGAATAGAAAGAGAGCAGCAGATAAAAGAAAAAGTTATAGAGATGAACCCGGAACTTAAAAAATTTATTACTGAATCTAGTAATGAAGAGAAAAATGATAGTTCAGAAGATAGAATATCAGTATTAAAATTATCAGATGAGGTGGAAAGAAATGATTCTAGCATCTAAATCCCCTAGAAGGAAAGAGATACTTGAAAATTTTGGGTTTAATTTAAAAATTTTTACTCCAGATATAGATGAAATAAGTGACGAAATAGAAGTTATAGATCAAATTGAAGATATTGCAAGAAAAAAAGCCCTTCACGTAGGGAAAAAATTTGAGAATGAATATATATTAGCAGCAGATACTGTAGTAGTTTTAAATGGAAAAATTTTTGGAAAGCCACAAGGTGAGGATGAAGCTAAAGAGATGCTGAAATTGCTGTCTAATGAGACACATGAGGTTATTACAGCTTATTGTTTAATTAATTTTCAAGAAAAAATAGAGATTATCTCTCACAATATAACAAAAGTTAAGTTTAAAAACTTAGATGAAGAGCTTATTAATTGGTATATCTCTACAAAAGAGCCCCTTGATAAAGCCGGGGCTTATGGAATACAAGGTAAAGGGGCAATTTTAATTGAAAAAATAGAAGGTGACTTTTTTTCAGTTATGGGTCTGCCAATAGGAAAAATAGTTTCTGATCTGTTAGGAACAGGATTAAAATTAGAAGATTTAAATAAAATCTAAATGACAATTAAGATAAAAAACATTTAAAAATAAGGGAGATGTAGCATTCAATGAATAAAAAATTAAAGAATATTTTAGGGATTTTTTCAGAAGATATAGG
>JAGNZR010000038.1 GCA_017984315.1 Fusobacteriaceae bacterium
GGTTGGGGGTGTAAGAGCAGTGATGTTTTTAGCTGACCAATACTAATAAGTCGAAGTTTTAACCTAATGTAATTACAATTGCAAAGTGAGAGATCACACTACTATACAGTATTCAATGTCTATTGAATTTAATATGGATGAAAATCCATCTTATACCTAAGGAGACTTAGCGTATAGGAAGTATAGCTTGGTAAAAATAGCTATGGGGGTACACCTGGTCACATTTCGAACCCAGAAGTTAAGCCCATAAACGCTGAAGGTACTTGGTGGGAAGCTGCCCGGGAGAATAGGAATTTGCCAAGCTTTTATCTATGCTTCCTTAGCTCAGTTGGTAGAGCGCACGACTGTTAATCGTGTTGTCGGTGGTTCGAGCCCACCAGGAAGCGCCATTTTTATAATAACAATTCAAAATTAATATATAAAATCGTCAAAATAGCTTGGTAAAAATAGCTACGGGGGTACACCTGGTCACATTTCGAACCCAGAAGTTAAGCCCGTAAACGCTGAAGGTACTTGGTGGGAAGCTGCCCGGGAGAATAGGAATTTGCCAAGCTTTTTTTTATTTTTTGAAAAAATTTTTAAAAATAAAATTGAAGAAAGCAAAAATATTATGTTAAAATAGTTTAAGTTTTAGTATCTCACTATATTAAAGGGGGTTATTTATGAAAGTTTTAGCTATTAATGGTAGTCCAAAAGCTCAAGGGAATACTTATCATGCAATAATGATGGTAGGAGAAGAGTTAAAAAAAGAGGGGATTGAGTTAGAGGTAGTTCAAATTGGTGATAAAAAAATAAGTGGTTGTCTGTCTTGTGGTGCATGTGCTAGAAATAAAAATGAAAAATGTATAATCGAAGATGATATTGTTAATGAAACAATACAGAAAATGAAAGCTGCAGATGGGATTATTATTAGTTCACCTGTTCATTATGCTGGAATTGGTGGAACAATGAAGAGTTTTTTAGACAGATCATTTTATGTAAGTGGAGTTAATGGTTCTTTGCTGCGTCATAAAGTAGGTGCTGCAGTAGTTGCAGATCGTCGTTCTGGAGGAGTTTCTACTTTTACTCAACTAAATAATTTCTTAAATTATTCAGAGATGTTGATGCCAACTTCAAATTATTGGAATGTTGCATTTGGAAGGGCACCTGGAGAGATAGAAAAAGACGATGAAGGGCACCAAATAATGAGAGTTTTAGGAAAGAATATGGCATGGCTTATGAAACTGAAAGAGTTTGGAAAAGAAAGTGTTCCTGCTCCTGAAAGAGAAAATAAAATATTTATGAGTTTTATAAGATAGACTCAGCTATAAAAAATTATATAAAGGCATAGCTAATATTTCCAGGAAAAACCAGCCTTACAGCTGCGCTACTTTGTGGGCTTGCTTCACGGCAAGTGTTTTTCTTAGGAATTATTAGCTACAATTTATAACTGCTTACACTAGGTAAGCAGTTATTTTTATTTTTAAATTATTATACTTTACATTTCCTTTGTAAAATTAAAGTAATCTTTAGAGATTTTATCAATTAAAATATCCTCTTTCATTATGGAACTGTTAATTTCACTTATTTTAATTATTCCAATTAAGCTGTTAGTTAAAAATGCACCATCTGAATTAATTATCTCTTCTAAAGTATAATCTCCTTCAGTTACTGGGTAATTAGAAATTATCCAATTTCGAATAATTCCATTTAATATACCGCAGTTTTTACTAGGAGTATAAATCTGTCCATTTTTTATAAAAAAAATATTAGATATAGTAGTTTCGCTGATTTTCCCTTTTGTGTTGATGAGAATGGAATCATCAAATCCATTTTTTACCGCTTCCTTTCTGATAAAAAGATTTTCTATATACCCAGTCCATTTATGGATTGGTAAATTTGAAGTATCATTTTTTAAAATTTCAGATACATTTAGAGAGAACCCTTTTTTATAATCTGATTCTTTGTATGGGATATCTCTAGTTATTAAAATAATATTTTCAGGTGAAAGGATTATTTTTAAAGCACAGTTATTGATGCTATATTTTTTTATTAAATTGGAAATTTCATCTATACAAACAAAATTTTTAATACCTAAACTTTGGGCACTGCTGTTTATCCTAGCTATATGTTCATTAAAAAAAACAGGATTATTTTTTATAAGGATAGTTTCAAAGACGGCTCTTCCAAAAATTAATCCTTCATCCAGATTAATTTTGTTATCTATGCTTAATTCACCATTAATAATAGTCATATCTAACTCTCCAATAAATTTTATCTTAAAACTTTCATAAGAGCTTTTGCTTTGTCTAAAGTTTCAAAGTATTCAGCCTCTTTATCTGATTCCCAAGTAATTCCACCACCAACTCCAAAATAAGCAGTATTATTTTTCTTTAAAATAGTTCTTATAACTATATTAAAATCAGAGTTTCCATTGAAATCAAAATATCCAATTGCCCCTGTATAGATACTTCTTTTAATTTTTTCCAGCTCATCAATAACTTCCATTGATCTAATTTTAGGAGCACCAGTTATTGAACCTCCAGGAAAACACTCTTTTATGCATTTAACAGGAGAAACACCATCTTGTAGTTCTCCAACAATAGTAGAAACTAAATGAAAAACAGTACTGTACTCCTCTAATTTAAAAAGTTCTGTCACTTTTACACTGAAAGGTTTACAAACTTTACTCAAATCATTTCTTTCTAAATCCACAATCATAAGAAGTTCAGATTTATCTTTTTCACTATTAATAAGTTCAAGTTTGTTTTTTTCATCCTCTTCAGGAGTAGCCCCTCTTGGACGAGTACCTTTAATAGGTCTTGTTTCTGCAATACGATTTTTTATCTGTATAAATCTTTCTGGTGATGAGCAGATGACTTGAAAATCATCAAAAGCCAAATAAGAAGCAAAAGGCGCTGGATTAATAGTTCTTAAATTCTTATAAATGTCATATGAGGGTTTTTCACAGTGACATTTAAATCTTTGAGTAAGGTTAGTTATATATACATCTCCTGAACGGATATAATCTCTCACTTTTTCCACAGTGTCAATGTACTCATCTGGTTTAAAATTAGATATAAACTCTGTGTTTCCTTCAGAAAAATCTTCAACAATAGTTTTTTTACTTTTTGAGATTAAATCTAAAATTTCATCTATACTCTCTTCTGGAGATTTTAATTTTCCCATGGCAGAGATATAATAACGATTGCTCTTTATATTCCAAATTATAAAATTATCATAAAAATTAAAATAAACTTCTGGAATGTTAATATCATCTTTAGAAGTAAGAGTTAAAGGTTCAACATGCATAGCAGCATCATAAGAAAAATAACCGATAGCTCCCCCTGTAAAAGGTAGATCAAGATTAGATGAAGGGAGTGAGTATTTGCTCATCTCTTTTTCTAAAAGATCAAAGGGATTCCCTATAAATTTATCATCGTTTAAAAAAACCTCTTTTCCTATGCTTTTTAAAGTTAAGTAAGGGTTTATCCCTATAATTGAGTATTCACTATATTTAGAATCAAGTTTAGAACTGTCTAAAAATGCAACCTCTTTATACTCTTTAAAAATTGAAAAAACACTAAAAATATCAAGCTCTGTAGAGAACTCTTTTATTAAAAAATTCATAGATTTCCTCCATCGTTTTTGCAAAGATCAATAAAGTTTTTTAAAAGTTGGTGGCCGTGCTCTGTGAGCTCAGCTTCAGGGTGGAATTGAACCCCTTCAATTAAATATTTTTTATGCCTTACCCCCATAACAACTCCATCAGAAGTAACAGCACTAATCTCTAAATCTTCAGAAATATTATCTTTCTCAACAATAAGAGAGTGGTATCTAGTAACAGTAAAAAGGTTTGGAATCCCTTTAAATATCCCTTTATTATCATGTGTTACTGAACTTAATTTTCCGTGGACAGGCTCTTTGCCTTTAACAACACTTCCACCAAAAAAATGTCCAATACATTGATGACCTAAACAGATCCCTAAAATTGGAATTTTACCTTTAAAATGCTCTAGAATTTCAAGGCATATCCCAGACTCAAGAGGAGATTTCGGACCAGGCGAGATAATAATCCCCATGGGTTTTAGATTTTCAATATCACTGATGGTTATTTTATCATTTCTTACAGTATAAACGTCCTCTTCTAACTCTTGAAAATATCTAACAAGGTTATAAACGAAGGAATCATAATTATCTATCATTATAAACACAGTAAACCCCCTTTTGTAATAAATAAAATCATTTTAATTTTAATAATTGTAACACTTAGTTTTTTAAACATCAAACAAAATTAGATGAAAACAGGAAAAAATGGTTAGATATGAAAAAAAAGCACTTATTAAGTACAATATAATTTTTTAGAGAGCATAATTATAAAATGTGGTATAATATAATCTGAAACAATAAATATAAATAATATAATTTATGATGAAATAGGGAGAACAAAAAAGTATGGCAATATTGCAAGTTAATGAAATATGTAAAAATTTTTCAGGTGAGGATCTTTTCAGAGATATAAGTTTCTCCATAGATGAAAAGGATAAAATAGGGTTAATAGGTGTTAATGGCGCAGGAAAGACTACTTTAGTAAAAATACTTCTAGGAATAGAAGATGATGATATAGATTTAACTACAAAAAAAAGAGGTGTTATCTCTAAAAAAACAGGTTTAAAAATAGGGTATTTATCGCAAAATTTTGATTTGAATCTTCAAAATACAGTGTTTGAGGAGCTGTTAGATGTTTTTCATGAAAGGCATGAGGAGTATAAAGTTATTCAGCAACTTACAGAGAGACTTAAAACAGAGACAGAAAATTATAATGAGATACTATCAGAGCTTGCAAAAGTCCAGTCTAAATATGAACAAGGGGAAGGGTACAGCTTAGAATATAAAATTAAACAGATTCTAAACGGACTCTCTTTATCAGAAAAAATCTGGAACAACAAAATAGAGGATCTTTCAGGGGGGCAGTGCTCTAGAGTGGCTTTAGGTAAAATTTTATTAGAGGAACCTGAGCTTTTAATATTAGACGAGCCTACAAACCATTTAGATCTATCTGCAATTGAATGGCTTGGGAAATTTTTAAAAGATTATAAAAAAGCATTTATTCTAATCTCCCATGATATCTCTTTTTTAGATGAAGTGACTAATAGAATATTTGAGATGGAAGGAAAAACACTTCATTTTTACTCTGGAAATTATACTGATTTTAAAATTCAAAAAGAAGCTTATTTAACAGGGGCAGTGAGAGCTTTTGATAAAGAACAGGATAAAATCAGAAAAATGGAAGAGTTTATCAGAAAATATAAAGCTGGAATAAAATGTAAAATGGCAAGAGGAAGAGAAAAGATACTGAATAGAATGGAAAAAATGGATAATCCAGTTATAGCAGTAAGAAAAATTAAGTTGAAATTTCAAATTGTAAATGCCAGTGCAGACAGAGTTTTAAGGATAGAGGGGTTAAAAAAATCCTATGATAAGATTCAGCTTTTTTCAAATCTGAATCTGGATATATATAAAGGAGATAGAATAGGTGTAATTGGAAAAAATGGAGCTGGAAAATCAACTCTTTTAAAGATAATAAATGGGTTGGAAAAACAAGACTCTGGAAATATAATAATGGGTGAAAGAGTTAAAGTTGGTTACTACGACCAAAACCAAAGTAGTTTAGATATGAGAAACAGCATTTTAGAAGAGATAATGGAAGCAGCACCGTTGACATATGAAGAAGCGAGAACTTTAGCTGGTGGTTTTTTATTCACTGAAGATGATGTAGATAAAAAAATATCCCTTTTAAGTGGTGGAGAAAAAGCAAGGTTAGAGTTTATGAAATTGATTCTTGCAAAACCTAATTTTTTAATATTTGATGAGCCAACAAACCATTTAGATATCTATTCTAGAGAGATATTAGAAGAGGCTTTAGATGGGTATGAAGGAACATTGATTGTAGTTTCTCATGATAAATTATTCTTAGAAAGCACTGTAAATAGTATTTACGAGATTAATTCAGATGGAGCAACTCTTTTTAAAGGGGATTATGAGGAGTATATAAACAGAAAAGAACAAAAAATAAAAGATGTTACAGCATCTTTATCATATGAAGAACAGAAAAAAGCTAATAATAGACTGAAGAGCTTAGAGAGAAAAGTTATAAAGTTAGAGGAAAAAATTGAAGAGATTGAAAGTAAAAAAGCTCTAAAAGATAAAGAGTATGAAGAAGCGGGAAGGGTTAACGACTTGGATAAACTTTTAAAAATTCAAGAAGAGCTAGACAATTTTGAGATGGAACTTATAAATACAATGGAAGAATGGCAGGAAACGGAGCAGGAGTTAGAAACTTTAAAAAACAGTTAAAAAAATTTTTTTAAAATAATTATTTTTTTACATATAAAAGTGGTATAAAATGGTTTTTTTAAATTATTTATTACCACTTTTTTCAAAAAAAGTAGAAAAATACAAAAAACAAATTGTTGACAATTTATTTTAAAACAATTATAATAACCGAGTTATAATAATAAATTATAAAAATAAAAAAAAGAAAAGGAGGGTAAAATGCCTACTTTAAGTCAATTAGTAAAAAAAGGAAGACAGGTTTTAGCGGAATCAAGCAAATCACCTGCGTTACAAGGTAATCCACAAAGAAGAGGGGTATGTGTAAGAGTTTATACTTCAACACCTAAAAAACCAAACTCAGCTTTAAGAAAAGTTGCCAGAGTAAAATTAACTAACGGAATCGAGGTAACAAGCTATATTCCAGGAGAGGGACACAACTTACAAGAGCACTCAATAGTACTAGTAAGAGGTGGAAGAACAAAAGACTTACCAGGGGTTAGATATAAAGTTATTAGAGGAGCTTTAGATACTGCTGGAGTTGCTAAGAGAAAACAATCAAGATCAAAATATGGAAGCAAAAAAGCTTAATTTTAGGGAGGTGTAAATAATGTCAAGAAGAAGAGCAGCAGAAAAGAGAGATGTATTACCTGATTCAAGATACACAGATAAGGTAGTTACTAAAACTATAAACGCATTCATGGTAGATGGTAAAAAATCTATAATAGAAGGAATATTCTATTCAGCTATGGATTTAATTAAAGAGAAAACTGGTAAAGAAGGATATGATGTTTTCAAGCAAGCTTTAGAAAACATTAAACCACAAGTAGAAGTAAGATCTAGAAGAATCGGAGGAGCGACTTATCAAGTTCCAGTAGAAGTAAGATTCGAAAGACAACAAACTCTTGCATTAAGATGGTTAGTAAAAAATACTAGAGCAAGAAAAGAGTACGGAATGATAGAGAAGTTAGCAGCTGAGTTAATTGCAGCATCAAACAACGATGGAGCTACAATCAGAAAGAAAGAAGATACTTATAAAATGGCAGAAGCTAACAGAGCTTTCGCACACTACAGAGTGTAATTTTATTATCAATCGATAATAAAATATTAAGGTTTTTCAGAGTTAATTTCGAGGAGGAATATTTAAATGGCTAGAAAAGTATCATTAGATATGACTAGAAACGTAGGAATCATGGCTCACATCGATGCAGGAAAAACAACTACAACTGAAAGAATTTTATTCTATACAGGAGTAGAGCATAAAATTGGAGAGGTTCACGAAGGTGCCGCTACAATGGACTGGATGGATCAAGAGCAAGAAAGAGGTATAACAATTACTTCTGCAGCAACTACATGTTTCTGGAGAGAACATAGAATAAACATCATAGACACACCAGGTCACGTGGACTTTACAGTTGAGGTTGAAAGATCTCTTAGAGTTCTAGACGGAGCAGTTGCAGTTTTCTCTGCAGTTGATGGTGTTCAACCACAATCAGAAACTGTTTGGAGACAAGCAGATAAATATGGAGTACCAAGAATAGCTTTCTTTAACAAGATGGATAGAGTTGGAGCAGACTTCAGTATGTGTGTTAACGATATTAGAGAAAAATTAGGAGCTAATCCAGCACCTATTCAGTTACCAATCGGAGCAGAGGATTTATTCGAAGGTATCGTAGATTTAATAGAGATGAAAGAGATTGTGTGGCCAATGGATTCTGATAACGGTAAAAACTTCACAGTAAATGAAGTAAGAGCTGAGTTATTAGAGCAAGCTACAGAGATGAGAAACAGCATGATCGAGTCAATTGTTGAAACTGATGATGCTTTAATGGAAAAATTCTTTGCTGGAGAAGAAATTTCTGTAGAAGAGATTAAAACAGCTTTAAGAATGGCTACATTACAAAACTTAGTTGTTCCAGTAACATGTGGAACAGCATTCAAAAATAAAGGTATCCAATCATTACTAGATGCAATAGTTGAGTTCATGCCATCACCAATAGATATCGGTGCTGTAAAAGGAACTTCACTTAAAGATGAGACAATAGAGATGACAAGAGAAGTTTCTGACGCAGCTCCATTCTCAGCTTTAGCATTTAAAATAATGACTGATCCATTTGTTGGAAGACTATCATTCTTCAGAGTATATTCAGGAATATTAGAGAAAGGTTCATATGTACTTAACTCTACTAAGAATAACAAAGAGAGAATGGGAAGAATACTTCAGATGCACGCTAACAAAAGAGAAGAGATCGACATGGTTTACTGTGGAGATATCGCAGCAGCTGTAGGATTAAAAGATACTACAACTGGAGATACTCTTTGTGATTTAGATAACCCAATCGTACTTGAGAGAATGGAGTTCCCTGAACCAGTTATCTCAGTTGCAGTTGAGCCAAAAACTAAAGCTGACCAAGAAAAAATGGGAATCGCTTTATCTAAACTTGCAGAAGAGGATCCTACATTCAAAGTTAGAACAGATGAGGAAACTGGTCAAATAATCATTTCTGGAATGGGAGAGCTTCACTTAGAGATCCTAGTAGACAGAATGAAAAGAGAATTTAAAGTTGAATCTACAGTAGGTAAACCACAAGTTGCTTACAGAGAGACAATCACAACTCAAATCGAGCAAGACGTTAAATACGCTAAGCAATCAGGAGGAAGAGGACAGTATGGACACGTTAAGATCATACTTGAGCCAAACCCTGGTAAAGATTTCGAATTTGTTAACAAAGTAACTGGAGGAGCTATTCCTAGAGAGTATATCCCAGCAGTAGAAAAAGGATGTAGAGAGGCATTAGAAGGTGGAGTTGTAGCAGGATACCCACTAGTTGATGTTAAAGTTACATTATTTGATGGATCATACCATGAGGTTGACTCATCAGAGATGGCATTTAAAATAGCAGGATCTATGGCACTTAAGCAGGCAGCTGTAAAATGTAAGCCAGTTATTCTTGAGCCAGTATTTAAAGTTGAAGTAATAACTCCAGAAGAGTATATGGGAGATATCATCGGAGACTTAAATTCTAGAAGAGGAATGATCGGTGGAATGACAGAAAGAGCTGGAGCAAGAATAGTAACTGCAAAAGTTCCATTATCTGAGATGTTCGGGTACTCAACTGACTTAAGATCAAAATCTCAAGGAAGAGCAAACTACTCAATGGAGTTTGAAGAGTATATCCCAGTTCCAGCTAATATCCAAAAAGCAATTCAAGAGCAAAGAGGAAAATAATACTTTTAAAGTAAGCAGCGGTTAGTTAGACTAACCGCCCTTACATTAAATGTTAGTTTTATAAATAAAAGAGAGAAATCTCAAAAAAATCTCAAGAGATAATTTAGGAGGAAAAGACAAATGGCAAAAGAAAAATTTGAAAGAAGTAAACCACACGTAAACGTTGGAACAATTGGACACGTTGACCATGGAAAGACAACAACAACAGCAGCAATCTCAAAAGTA
>JAGNZR010000039.1 GCA_017984315.1 Fusobacteriaceae bacterium
AATTAATGTTTAAAACACAAATCCCTATCTTGGGGGGATGGGTTGTCTATTTACATTATTGGAAATAACTTGATTTTTCTTCATTAGAACTCTCCTTTTATTTTTTATTGCTCTTAATATAACATCTATATTTTCTTTTGTCAACTTTTAAAATTTAATTTTTAAAAGTTTATGGTACTTCATACCTAATCTATTCTATTACTTTTTAAGTAAATCCCTTATTTCAGTAAGTAAAACTTCCTCTCCTGAAAGTTTAGCTGGTGGTACCACTTCTTCTTTCTTTTTCTTTAAATTATTCATAACCTTAACAAATATGAATATACAAAAAACAATAATTATGAAGTCAATAGTATTTTGTAAAAATAATCCATATTTTACTATAACAGGTTCTGCACCCTCTTTTGTAGATGGAATTGTAACAGATAAAGTAGAGATATCAATGTTTCCCATAACTATTCCTAATACAGGCATAATTATATCATTAACCATACTTGAAACTATCTTTCCAAAAGCTCCCCCTATAATAACCCCTATTGCTAAGTCTATAACATTTCCACGTATTGCAAACTCTTTAAACTCTTTTAAAAATGACATATAACTCCCCTCCTATCTCTCATTAATTACTTACTATAAGTTATTCTTCGATGAAGAGAGGGGATTTTCCTTTTTTTAAATAAAATTAATAATTAATTTATGGCGCCCCCAGCAGGGATCGAACCCACAACCCTCTGATCCGAAGTCAGATGCTCTATCCAATTGAGCTATAGAGGCGCATACGTTAGAGTTTATCATATTTCCTACTCATATTCAAGGGTGAGTTAAACTCTCTTTTTATTTATATGTTTGATTATTCCAAATGAAACTATTATCATAATCAAACTAATCAGATGTGGTGCTCTAATCCCAAACATCATGAGATCTTCAGCTCTAAAGAAACTTACTACTATTCTTATAGCATTATATATAATTACATAAGACCACCAAATAGTTCCCTCTGCATACTGCTTTTTCCTAAAAAACAGCATTAAAAAAGCAAACCCACATAAATTTAAAACTAATTCATATAACATTGCCGGGTGAAGAGGTAAATTTGGAAATTCACTCCCTGCTGGAGAAGTTTGTGGAAATACAACTCCAAAAGGTACTAGTTCTAGATAGTTTCCTCTTTCAGGAATACTTAAAGAGTTATAGTAATTAAACCACTCATAGAATTTTGGTTTCACAGAAAATATTACATTAAGAGGTGTAAAAGTCGGTACTCCGTGGATCTCTCCATTCATAAAGTTCCCTATTCTTCCGATAGCCTGTCCTAAAATCATTGAAGGTGCTACAATATCCCCTAATTGAAATGCTGATAAATTTTTCCTATTGGCATAAATTATAGTACCGATTATTCCTCCGATTATTCCACCATGAATAGCCATTCCACCATTCCAAACTGCTAATATCTGAGAAGGATTTGAAAAATAATACTCTGCATTGAAAATAACATAATATAATCTTCCACCAAGTAACCCTGACATCATAGCTACAAAACCGTAATTTTCTATAGCATCTGAACTAATATTATATTTTTTTGCTCTAATTTTTGCTATTTCAATTCCTACATAAAATGCAATTGCATACATCAATCCATAATAGTGGATTTTTAAACTTCCTATTTGAAAAAATATAGGATTCACATTTACCTCCTTAGTCTACTTAAATATTTAATTTTGTATTTTTAGTATAACATAAAAAAAAAAATCTGTTAACTGTACATTAAATTTAAAAAAATTGTTTAAAAATGTTTCTGTACCTTGAAATAAGTTTGATATTTTCTATTTTTAACTGTATAATTGCACTTAAGTAGGGAACATTTTTTTATATAATTTTTGAGGAGGAATAATATGTATTTTGATGCCAAAATAACTAACCTTGTATCGTGGATTGGTATTAATGACAGGAAGACAGAGAGGTTTGAAAACTATATACCGTTACCAAATGGAGTTACTTATAACTCGTTCATCATAAATGATGAAAAAACGTGTGTAATAGATAGTGTTGAATATGGAAGTGAAGGACAATATCTTGAAAAGATATTTAAAATACTTCAAGGAAAAGAATTAGACTATCTAGTTGTAAACCACATGGAACCAGATCACTCTGGTGCTATTTCAGGTTTAATGAGAGCCTTTCCTAATGTTCAAATTATTGGTAATAAAAAAACTTTAGGGATGTTACAGGCGTTTTATCCATCTTTTGATGTTAACAAATTTAAAGAGATTAAAGAAGGGGACATCCTCGATTTAGGATATCATAAACTAACTTTTGCAATGATTCCAATGGTTCATTGGCCAGAATCAATGGTTACTTATGATATTACTGATAAAATTCTTTTCTCTAACGATGCTTTTGGAAGTTTCGGAGCAATTGACGGCGGAATATTTGATGATGAAGTTAATTTTAAAAAATATGAATCAGATATGAGACGTTACTATGCAAATATAGTTGGAAAGTTTGGTATGCAGGTTACCGCTGCAATCAAAAAATTATCTACTCTTGAAATCAAGTATATTTGCCCTTCACATGGAATACTTTGGAGAAAGGATGTTCATAAAGTAATAAAATTATATAGCGATTGGGCTAATTTTATCCCTAACGATGTAGGTGTAGTTATTGTATACGGTTCTATGTATGGTAACACAGCTAAAATGGCTGAGGCACTTGCAAGAGAACTGTCTGTGCAAGGTATCAAAAACGTTAAAGTTTATGATGCTTCTAAGACAGACTCATCTTTTATAATAAGTGATATTTGGAAATACCAAGGATTGTTCATAGGATCATGTTCGCACAATAATGCTGTTTATCCTAAAATTGAGCCAATCCTTAGTAAACTACAAAATTATGGTCTGAAAAACAAATATATTGGTATATTTGGAAATATGATGTGGAGTGGAGGAGGTGTTAGAGGTATTCAAGCCTTTGTAGATGCACTACCTAATTTAGAACAAATTGGTGATGCAATTGAAGTAAAAGGTAATCCTACATCTGATGACTATTGTAAATTGGAGAATTTAGCACAGAAGATGTCAGCTAAAATACTAAAAAAAGAAGAAAGTCCTGATTGTTCATGTGAGCAGCCAAAATAGGACAACTTATAGGAGATTTTTAAAAATGAAAATAAAAAATAAACAAATTGCTACTGAAGCATGTCTTACTATTTTTTTATATGTTTTTTATTTTGTATGGTGGTATTATTTTGCATATAGAGATGGTCTTGATGCAACTAAATATAACTTCATATTCGGACTGCCTGAGTGGTTCTTCTACTCTTGCATTCTTGGGCTAGTTGTTATTAACATACTAGTTTTTATTGTTGTTAAACTATTTTTCAAAAATGTTGAATTAGATTAAGGAGATACTATATGATTTTAATACCTATTTTTATGTATTTAATTTTAATGCTCTTTATTGCTTGGTATGTTGGAAAAATAAAGCATAGAGATGATGTAGATTTTATGGAAGAGTATTTTATGGGAAGTAGAAGTATGGGTGGAATGGTTTTAGCCATGACTGTTGTTGCTACTTATGTAGGTGCTTCTTCCTTTATAGGTGGACCTGGTGTTGCATACAAATTAGGTCTTGGTTGGGTTTTACTAGCATGTATCCAAACACCTACGGCTTTCTTAACTTTAGGAATGTTAGGAAAAAAATTAGCCATTATTGGTAGAAAAATACATGGTGTAACTATCACTGATTATTTAAGAGCAAGATACCAAAATGAATGGGTTGTAACTTTAGGTTCTATTGCTATTGTACTTTTTTCTATTGGTACTGTAGTGGTTCAATTTATTGGTGGCGCTAGACTTTTTGAAAGTGTAACTGGTCTTTCATACATTGTAGGTCTAATCTCTTTCTCTCTAGTAGTTGTTTTATACACTAGTTTTGGAGGGTTTAGAGCTGTAACCTTAACAGATGCAATTCAAGGTATTGTAATGCTGATTGCTACATTGATACTTTTCTTAGCTCTTCTTGATAAAGGTGGAGGGATGGAAAATATCATGAAAACTATCATGGCAAAAAATCCTGCCCTTCTTACTCCTGATAGTGGTGGGGCAATTCCACAGCCATATATCCTATCTTTCTGGATATTAGTAGGAATTGGTATTTTAGGACTTCCTGCTACATCTATTAGATGTATGGGATTCAAAGATTCTAAATCTATGCATTCAGCCATGATAATTGGTACATCTGTTGTTGGACTGCTTATGCTAGGGATGCATTTAGTTGGAGTTATGGGGATTGCTATAGATCCGAATATTCAAATTGGGGATAAAGCTATTCCTATTTTAGCAATATCTACTTTACACCCAGTAATAGCTGGTGTATTTATTGCTGGTCCTTTAGCAGCTATAATGTCCACAGTGGATTCTTTGCTTATTATGTCTTCTGCCAATATTATTAAAGATTTTTATATTAAGTATTTTATGAAAGGAAAGGAGGTAGCTCCTGATAAAATTAAATTTATCTCTACTGCAACCTCTTTAATTTTAGGAATTATAGTTTTTATCCTAGCACTTAATCCACCGCAGCTTTTAGTAATTTTAAATTTAATGTTCTTAGCTGCACAAGAATCTATCTTCTTCTGTCCAATACTGTTTGGTTTATATTGGAAAAGAGCTAATGCTACTGGTGCTTTAGCTTCAATGATAGTTGGATTCTCATCTTACTTATATTTCTTTTTGAAAAATCCTAAACCATTTGGGATGCACCCAATAGCACCTGTAGTAGCTATTTCAGTTATTGCATTTATTATTGGTTCATATTTAGGAAAACCAATTGAAAAAGATAAATTAGCGCTTTTCTTTGATGAGGATGAGCAAGTATAAAAGAAAAAGGGACTATATGTAGTCCCTTTTTCTTTCTACTCTTCGCAGTTCCACTCTTTATAAAACTCTTCTAAAAATTTTTCCATAAATCTATTTCTTTCTAATGCCATATTATATGCTGTTTTTGTGTTTAATTTATCTTTTAATAACAGAAGTTTTTCGTAAAAATGATAGATTGAATCAGAACCATCAGAATTTTCAGGAATATACATCTCCCTACCTTTTGTTCCACCATATGCAAATGTTCTTGCAATCCCTATGGCTCCTATAGCATCTATCCTGTCTGCATCTTGAACTATTTTACCCTCTAATGTATCAGGAATATTCCCTTTAGAAAATGATACATTGTTTACAATATGTATTACTTTATTTATATCTTCAGAAGGAACCCCTTCCCCTTTTAAAATATCAGTAATCATAACCTCTCTATCTGTATCTGTATACCCAAATTTATGATCAGCTATATCGTGCAAAAGAGCTGAAAGTTCCAATATGAAAAAGTTTAATTTTAGATTCTGATTTTCAGCTTCACTTTTTGCTATTTTTATTGAATTTTTATATACTCTAAAAGTATGTGGCCAATCATGACCGCTACTCTCCCCTTTTAAATGATTTTTTATTCTGTTTTTAATATTTTCAATTATCTGTTCATTATACATAAACTGCTCCTCTTAAAAAATTTTATCTTACATTTTTATTATACCAAAATGTTGAATTAATTAGAATATTCATATGTTACAAATTTTTAGAAAAATTTTTTTTATTGACAAAGAAAAAAACAAGTAGTAGAATAAGCGAAACAAAAAATTTAGGAGATGAATTGAAATATGAAAATTAATAAAGTTGCTTTATTCTGGTGGTCTTGGATAATAACTTAGGTTTATAAACTCTGTTTTTAGAGGATATAGGCCTTTTTGTGTTAAACAACCAAGGCCTATATCCCAGATCAATTTTCATATATTCATTTATGTAAAACTCTTGGGATAATTTCTCAGGAGTTTTTTTTTTATAAAATTCTAATCAAAAATGGAGGATTAATAATGATAACAAGCATTTTAGAGCAAAGTATTATACTAGGTGTAATGATTTTAGGAGTTTATATAACATATAAAATATTAAATTTTCCAGATTTATCAACTGATGGAACTTTTGCACTTGGAGGATCTATAGTTGCTATTCTCCTAATCAATGGTACAAACCCTTTTCTGGCAACAATAATTTCTGGCCTTGGGGGTGCCATAGCTGGTGCTGTAGCAGGAATTTTGCATACAAAGCTGAAAATAACCAATCTATTATCTGGAATTCTTGTAATGACAGGGCTTTACAGTGTAAATTTACGAATCATGAAAAAATCAAATATTCACTTTTTCAATGTTGAACATATCTTCTCTTTTTCAGAAAACGAATATTTTAATCTAATATTTTTAGTATGTTTCATCACATTATTAATCTTGCTTTTAACTTTTTTTTTCAAGACAAAATTTGGATTTCTTTTACGAGCATTGGGAGATAATGAGACACTAATAACTTCTTTAGGGATAAATGAAGAAAATTTAAAAATTATAGGTTTAGCTTTAGGAAACTCTCTTATTGCAATTTCTGGTGCTCTATTTGCACAGTACCAAGGTTTTTCAGATGTGGGAATGGGAATAGGGATAATAGTAATTGCTCTTGCTTCAATTATTATCGGAGAGCTAGTTTGCGGTAAATTTACTATTTTTTCATCTTTTATCACTCCTGTAATTGGAGCTGTATTATACCAATTTATAATCGTTGCTTCTCTTAATGCTGGTTTACAATCTAGTGATTTGAAATTATTAACTTCATTAATTATAATTAGTATAATTTTTTCTAAAAATAAAATAAATAAATTAAAAATAGGGAGGACAAATGCTTAATCTTGAAAACTTAAAAAAATTCTATATAAATGATTTTGGAGAAAAAAAAATCGTTTTTGACAATCTTAATTTAAAAATAAAAAAAGGTGATTTTGTCTGCATAATGGGGGGAAATGGTGCTGGTAAAACAACTCTTTTTAATACAATTTTAGGAAATACTGAACTTACAAATGGAAAAATTATTTTAGAAAACGAAAATATAACTAACTTTAAAAAGCATAAAAGAAATAGATATATTTCAAAAGTATATCAAAACCCTAGCCTAGGAACATCCCCTAATATGACTATTTTCGAAAATTTATCACTAGCGGATAACAAAGGAAAATCTTTTAATCTTTCATGGGGAATAAACAAAAAAAGAAAGGAAAAATATATAAAATATCTTTCACATCTTGAATTAGGTTTAGAAAATCATTTTAATACCCCTGTAGGAAATCTATCTGGGGGACAAAGGCAATGTCTATCCCTTCTTATGTCTGTCTTAGCAAAGCCAAAACTTCTACTTTTAGATGAACATACTGCAGCACTGGATCCTAAAATTTCAAGAGTTATAATGAATAAAACAGCTGAAATTATTGAAAATGACAAAATAACTACCCTTATGATCACACACGAACTGCAAGATGCAATAGATTACGGCAATAGATTAATCATGCTAAAGGATGGAAAAATTATTCTAGATATAGATGGAGAAGAGAAAAATAAAATTACTAAAGAGGAGTTATTACATTATTATTCAGTTGTCTAAATTATATATAATTTAAATTTTTATAAATTAAAAAGGAGATAAAATTATGAAAAATTATTTAAAAAAAGTTATTCTGTTATTACTTGTATCATTCCAAAGCTTTGCTGCTACATATGAAATAGGGGTTACTCAAATAGTTGAGCACAGTGTGCTAGACTCAATAAGAATGGGTTTTGAAAAATCTTTAAAAGACAATAACATTAGTTGCGATATTGATTATCAAAATGCCCAAGGGGATATGGTTACACAGCAACTCATAACACAAAATTTCAATACAAAAAAGAAGGATATTGTCTTGGCTATTTCTACTCCATCTAGTCAAGCTGCTGCTAATTCTATAAAAAACATCCCAATTTTATTTGGTGCTGTTACAAGTCCAAAAGAATCTGGAATTTTATCAAATCTCAATGTCACTGGAATAAGTGACGCAATTCCTCCAACTAAGCTTTTAGAAATAACAAAAGAATTTTTTCCTTCAATTAATACAATAGGTATCCTTTATAACAGCAGTGAGAAAAACTCTGAGATGAATTTAGATATATTAAAAAAAGAGGCAAAAATTTATAATTTAAAAATTGAAGCAATAGGAGTAACATCATTAAGTGAAGTTCCATCTGCTCTTGATAGAATTCTAAAAACATCTAATGGGATATATTTGCTTCCAGACAATCTAGTAGTTTCTGCCACACCTTTAATTTTAAAAAATGCTGAAAGAAAAAAAATTCCAGTTTTTTCTTTAGGATATGATAAAACACAAATTGATATGGGAGTTACTTTAGGAATAAGCGTAGACTATACTCAGCTTGGCTATGATTTAGGTTTAATGGCTATAGAGATATTAAATGGTACATCTACTAAAAACATACCTTATAAAACATCTTCTAGTTTCCCAGTTATTATAAATAACAATATGCTTTCTAAATATACATCTGCTGCTCCAGAAAAAATTCTAGATTTTTCTAAATAATCTAATCTTTAATAAAAAATTCATTTAAAAATAGTTTGCTCTAGAGTCTTATTTTTTTATATGCTATAATTTAAATAAATTTGCTTAGAGGTGAAAATATGGAAAAGAAAAAAATAAATAAGTTCCTAGGGGCTCATGTTTCTGCAACTGGCGGAGTTGCCAATGCTCCTATAAATGCCAATGAAATTGGTGCTAAAGCTTTTGCTTTATTTTTAAAAAATCAGCAAAGATGGGTTGCAAAACCTTATACTGAATCTGAAATAACTGCTTTTAAAGAAAATATGAAAAAATATGGTTACCTGCCTGAATTCGTGCTGCCACATGACAGTTACCTTATTAATTTAGGAAATGCTGATCCTGAAAAAAGAGAAAAATCTTTGAATGCTTTTATTGATGAGATGGAGCGTGCTAACCAACTTGGTTTAGTTTATGTTAATACTCACCCTGGAAGTCATTTAAATGAAATTTCAGAAGATGAATCTCTTGCTCTAATTGCTGAGGCTTTTAACTACGCCATAGAAAAAGTACCTAATGTAAAAATAGTTATTGAAAATACTGCTGGTCAAGGAACAAATTTAGGGTGTAAATTTGAGCATATTGGAAAAATTATTTCTCAAATAAAAGACAAGAGCAGAGTTGGAGTTTGCTTAGATTCATGCCATACTTTAGCTTCTGGATATGAACTTAAAACTCCAGAAGGTTATGAAGAAACAATGAACCTTTTTGAAAAATATATCGGTTTTAATTACCTTTGTGCAGTGCATTTAAATGATTCAAAATTTGATGTAGGTAGCAGAAAAGATAGACATGACAGTATCGGTAAAGGGGTACTAGGAATGGATTTTTTCAAAAGATTTATGAATGATCCAAGATTTGACAACATCCCTATAGTTTTAGAAACTATCGATGATACTATTTGGAAAGAGGAGATTGAACTTCTTTATAGTCTTATAGATTAAAGTAAAAAGCACCTTAATTTCACAGATTAAGGTGCTTTTTAATTATACAGTTATATCATTTACCCATTTCATACTTGTATATCTTTTAATTGAAAAATACAGTTTTATTACTTCTTCTAGATTTACTATTCCTACTAATATATATACTGGTACTTTAAAATATAATCCGATGAAAGCTACTGGAATTGCATAGCAATAAAGAGGCATTGTATCTAAATAAAATGCTATTTTTGTATCTCCCCCTGCTCTTAAAATACCAATCAGTATTGTCCAATTAATTAATTTAAAAAATATTGCCATTCCAAATACTCTCA
>JAGNZR010000003.1 GCA_017984315.1 Fusobacteriaceae bacterium
CATCCCCTGTGAATAAAAATATTTGCTGCTAAATGTATGTTCTGTGAGGTTTATTTTTTTCCTTTTTAAAATTTATAAATAATAGGCGAACTTCCGAAAAGAAGATTATCTTTTCTAGATTGAATCTCGACTTTTAAAAGCTCTTGTGCAATGTGGGTTCCACTTCGCAGTTCAGCTACATCTTGAACTTCAGGAATATTTATGTCAAAATGTTTTTTTAAATAAGAGTAGTTTTTCCATAACCAATGTTTTATTTTTTCAACCTCTGTTGGCTTTCTAAGGAGAGTTAAAATTTCAGTTCTAATTAATTCAATCTCTTCTAAAGGGAGTTCCCCTTTAAGTTCTGCAAACTTATTTCCTAATTTTCTGGCAAAAGGTTCATCTAGTTCTTGGCATAGAAATTTTAAAATATGCCACATCTCATAAATTTCTTTATTAGAGGCAAGAGATAAATTTTTTAGCCAAACAAATGCAGTTAGACGTCTTCTCCAGTCCCACCATTTAATAGGACTTGCTAAATCTTGAGCAGGAATTAAAAAGTATCCTTCATCAAGAAGTTTAGCTCCAAAAACACCAGGAGGATTACCAAGACGCTTTCCTTTTAAAGAGGTTCTATATACTCCACAAGTAGGGCTTCCTTCCATAAAAATGTAAGCATCAACGTGAGAGCGTTGCAGTATTTTTGAACCATCTTCACACCCTTCTTTAATCATTTCAGAAAGATTTTTTCCCTGTCTGTCTTTTATTCTAGCATCTCCTTTCCAAAAATCGAAACCAGTCCCTCCAGAAAGAGAGATCGGATTTCTAGGAACTCCAAGTCCACTCATAACTTCAGGACAGATAGGAACCCATTGAAAAGAATTTTTTTCCCGTTTTAACTCCCCTAACATATCCCAACCTTTTCCGTTATATCTAACTTTAGCTCCAAACATGCAAGCAGAGATTCCTAAACAAATTTTTCTATCAATTTTAAATTCCATAAAAAAATCACCTCATATACATAATCATTGTTGATTTATATATACAAGGTGAAAGCTTAAAATCATTTTATAACTCAAAATGAGTAGCATTTTTAGGTTTTTTTGCTAAAAAAACAATTGGAATTAAAAATAGTATTCCTATACCGGACAACACCATCATATCATTAATCCCCATAATAGCAGATTGGTTGCTAATAATTCTATCTAATGTCTGCAATTTTTCATCTACTGTGCCAGGAATCATACTCATCCATTGAATGAAATTAGTATTTCCTGTATTAACATTCTCAATAATGCTTTGATGGTTTATAGCTTGCCTGTTATTCCAATAATTTACAGATAAAGATGTTGCCACACTACTCCCTAAATTTTTTATGAAATTAAATAGCCCTGAAGCTGCGGCTATATCACTATCTGATATCTCTGATAAAGAGAGAAGACTTAAAGGCATAAAAAACAGCCCTAGTCCAAAACCTGAAAAAAATCTATTTATTGATATATAGCTTTTAGTAGTTTCAGGGTTATAATTAGCACCTAAAATAGATACTAATGAAAAAGTAAAGAAACCGATTGCTATTACTTTTCTTGAATCCAGCTTTGGCAAATATACTCCTAAAAATGGAGTAACCATCAGTATTGCTACCCCGGAGCTTGCTACAGTCAAACCACTTTGTGTTGAGTTATACCCCATAAAATTTTGAAGCCACATAGGTATTGTTACTACACTTGAGAAAAAAATACTTAAAGACACAAATAGACAGATAGAAGCTATTAAAAAATTTCTATTCTCATATAATCTTATTTTAACTATTGGATTTTTATGGTTCCATTCCCATATAAACAGGCAAATGAGAGATATGGTACTAATTACTCCTAATGCTATTATAAAGTTACTAGAAAACCAGTCTAAATCATTCCCTTTATCTAATAATAATTGAAGAGATCCAACTCCTAAAATTAAAAATATCAATCCTATAACATCAATTGGGACTTTCTCTATTTTTTCCTCTTTCATTCTCTGCTTAAAAATTTTATAAACCATCACACTTGAAAAAATCCCAAAAGGAAGGTTAATGTAGAAACACCATCTCCAAGATAGTTGATCTGTAATCCAACCTCCTATTATTGGACCTAAAATTGGTGCGACTATTACTGTCATAGACCATATCCCTATAGCTAAAGATTTTTTCTCTTTTGGATATATACTTAATAGCAAAGTCTGTGAAAGTGGGATCATACTGGCTCCAACTACTCCTTGAAAAACTCTTGCACAAAGTAAAAATTCAAAAGTAGGAGCAATTCCACATAGAACACTAGCTAAAGTAAATAGCAATGTAGATCCTATATATTGTTTTACTATTCCTAGTCTTTTAGTTAACCATCCTATTAAAACAAGAAAGATGGCTTCTGAAACTGCATAAGATGTTATTACCCATGTTCCTTGTGATGGTGCTACTGCGAAGTTACCGGCTATATGAGATAATGAAACATTTACGATTGTACTGTCTAGCACATTCATAAAAGAGCCTATGGATAATGCTATGGTTGCTATTATTATTCCTGTCCCCACTTAAACACTCTCCTATTGTTTAACAGTTATATTGTTGTCTGCTAAATTCTCTTTTATAATTTTCTCTATTTCACAATCTATCTCTTTTTCTTGTAAAGAATACAGATTGGATTTTAAAGAGATAGGATCTGACTTATAATCGCTATTACTTTTTAAAGAGATTGTTGCTTCCATTGAAGTTCCTATTGGTAAAACACCTTTTTCTTTTAAAATTTCTTTATCTAAAATAATTTTAACTGGAACTCTTTGAACTATCTTTATCCAGTTTCCAGTTGCATTTTGTGCTGGTAATACTGATAATGAACTTCCTGTTCCTCCAGAGATCCCTTTTACATACCCTTTGTATTTTTTTCCGTTAAAATCACTTTTTAGCTCTACTTCATTTCCTATTTTTACATTTTTAAGTTGGTCTTCTTTTAGGTTTGCATCTACCCAAATGCTATCTAAATTTATAATAGAAAATAAATTTTGATTAGAAGTTACCCTTTGACCTATAAAAACTGATTTTTTAGCTATTGTACCTGAAGTTGACGCATAAACTTTTGTTCTTATTAAATCAAGAGATGCTTTTTTATAGTTTATTATTGCATCTTTTACATCAGGATGGTTTCTTATATCATTTTGAATTTTAGCCTGATTTTTAGCATTGTTTAACGCTTCTTTTCCTTGTTTAAGTGCTGTTACTGCTACATCATAAATATTTTGCGTATTATCTAATTCCATCTTGCTAATTAATCCTAATTTATAAGATTCCTGATCTCTTTTTAAATCTTCATCTGCTTTTTTCATATCAGATTCCCTTGCTATTAGATTTGCTTTAGATGTTTCTACATCTTTTATAAGAGAGGAATAACTTCTGATTACTTTAGCTAAATTAGCTGTAGCTTTCTCTAAATTTATCTTATAATCAGTATCATCTATTTCTAATAGAAGATCCCCCTCTTTTACAACCAGTGTGTCTTCAATATTTAATTTTGTAATATTACCTTCAACTTGAGAGGTCACTATTGTTTGTGAACTATTTACATAAGCGTTATCTGTACTCTCATAATTTCTTCCTATGAAGAGCCAATAAAGTAGATAAGCCATCCCTATCCCTAGAGATATAATTAATACTAAATAAATTTTTTTCTTAGATTCTCTATTTTCATTTAATTCTGTGTTTTGATTTTCCATAACTGATTCCCCTTATTTATTTTCTAATACTCCACCGACAGAGCTTATTAATTTTAGTTGCTGAGTATATAACGAATACTCAGATTGTAGTAGTTCTAAAGATTTTTCTATTAAGGTATACTCTGAATTCAATAAACTATTTTCAGATATATAACCTTTTTCTTTTCTTTCTGATGCTAACTTATATATCTCAGTTTCATAAATGAACTTTTCTTTTGAAAGTTCTAAACTCTTTTTGCTGTTTTTAGTGCCTATCATCTCATTATTTATATCATTAAAAGCAGTTAATAAAGCCTTATTATAATCTTCTATAAATATATTAAGATCCACACCACCAAGCTTATAATTGGATTTTATCGCTCCAGAATTGAATATTGGTAAATATAATCCAACCCCCCACATTCCAAATTGGGAATTTCTATTAAATGGATTAGAAGGGTCTATTGCTTCAAATCCAAAATCTCCTTGAAGTTTTATTTGAGGATAAAAATCAGCTTTTAATGAATTTAAAGTCTCTTTTTGTGAATCAATCAACTTTAAATAATATTTTATATCAGGTCTATATCTTACAACTTCAGTAGAGATTTCATTTGGTACAAAGATTTCTTTCAACAGTATGTTATTTTCTTTTTCTTTCTTATCCATTAACACAGCTTCTAAAAGAGTATGAATCTCATTTTTATATTTCATGCCAGTTAGTAAGCATAAATTATTTTCTATTACCTCTCTACTTAATCTGTTTTTGTCTATTTGGATATCCAAACTTTTTAAATCAGTTTCTAATTTTAATTCACTATCTTTTGTTGCTTTTCCTATTGCTATTTTCTTTTTTTCCATTTGGATTAATTTATTTAATACTATTTTTTTTTCTGATAAATAATCATTTTCAAACTTTAAATAGCAAAATTCCCCATATAACCCAGTAACATTATTAACTATATTTGTTTTTATCCAATCAGCGGAAAACTCCATAGCTTCTTTTTTATTAAGAGCACTTTTTACCTGAGATCTATATTTATTAAACAAATCTATATTATAACTACCTTCTAAGCCAATTTTTTGATTATTCACTATGTCATACCCAGGTAATATAGGCATTGGACCATTTTCAGAAAATTTTTCCCTAGTATATGCAGTATTTAAATCTACTGTAGGCCCTAATTTTGAATTAGCAGAAGATATACCTATTTCAGCTTTTCTTATATTTAGTTCTGCAATTTTTAATTCTTTATTTGACTCTAACGTATACTCGATAATCTTATTTAAACTTTGATCATTATATTTTTTCCACCATTGATTTGAATTATAAACCAATTGTTCTTTTCCTATATTCTCCTTTAAAATTAAATTATCATCTTTTAAATTATTCTGAATATCAGGTATTGTAGAGCAGCTTATTAACAATGTTGGCAAAACTATTATTGCTAATTTGGATAATTTCATTTTCACTCCTTGTGTATATTATTTACTTCTTTATATTTATGGTTGTAACTTACAACTAAATCACAAATAATATTCTAGCATAACTTTTATTAATATTCAAACTTTTTAAGTTAAACTAAATAAAAAAAGAATGTTTTTTAAGAAATTTTAGTTTATGATTGAAATTGATTTTTTATATGCTAAACTATTTTTAAGGTGGCAAAATATCAAAATAACAGACATAATTTCTAAATTTAGTATTTTATAAGCTTTAAATTTTAGTATAAAATTTTAAAAGGTGGTAAAACTATGTTAAAAGAGATGTTATCAAAAGAGCTAATTAATTTGAACCTTTCCGCTACTACAAAAGAAGAAGCAATAAATGAACTTGTGGATTTACTTTTTTATGCAGGAAAAATAAGTGATAAAGAGACTTTTAAAAAGGGAATTCTAGATAGGGAAGCACACTCATCTACAGGACTTGAAGAAGGGATTGCCATCCCACATGCAAAAAACAGTGCTGTAATCTCTCCTGCAATTGCCTTTGGAAGAATAAAAAATGGTATCGATTATAAATCTTTAGATGGAGAACCCACTACACTTATATTTATGATTGCAGCACCTGAAAATGCCACTGATTCACACATAGAAACTCTTTCCAAACTAACTACTACTTTACTTGATGAAGAAGTTAAAGATAGATTTTTGACTTGCTCTACTCCTGATGAGGTTTTAACTCTTCTTCTTTCTAATGAGCAGAAAGGGAAAGTAACTGTTGATGAGAATTCTGCTGAAATTTATGATGTATTAGGTGTAACTGGATGCCCTACTGGGATTGCTCATACATACATGGCTGCTGAAGCACTTGAGAAAAAAGCTAAAGCTATGGGGATAAAAATAAAAGTTGAAACTAATGGTTCAACAGGAATAAAAAATATATTAACTGACATTGATATTAAAAATGCTAAAGGGATTATTGTTGCCTCTGATACCGCTGTTTCTATGGAGAGATTTAATGGCAAAAATGTTGAAATTACCTCTGTAAAAGATGGAATAAAAAGACCTGAAGAGTTAATTACAAATGCTATTAATCAAAAAGCCCCTATATATACAACTGTTTCAAATGTAAAAAATTCTCAAAGCAGTAACAGTGAAAGAAAAGGGTTTTATAAACACCTTATGAATGGAGTTTCAAATATGCTACCATTTGTTGTTGGTGGAGGGATTTTGATAGCAATCTGCTTTATTTTTGGTATAAAATCTTTTGATCCAGCAGACCCGAGCTATAACAGTTTTTCTAAACTGTTGATGGATATTGGAGGAGGAAATGCTTTTGCTCTTATGGTGCCTGTTCTTGCAGGATTTATAGGGATGAGTATTGGAGATAGACCAGGTTTTGCTCCTGCAATGGTAGCTGGATATATCTCTGCTAATAATGGAGGCGGGTTCTTAGGAGGTCTTATTGGTGGTTTTATTGGAGGATATGTTATAGTTTTACTGAAAAAACTTTTTTCTAAACTTCCTAACTCTTTAGAAGGTATTAAACCAGTACTTCTTTACCCACTTTTTGGAATATTTTTTACTGGTGCTATAATGTATTTGGTTGTACTACAACCAATAACTGTACTTAATAGTGGTATGATTAATTTTTTAAACAATCTTGGAACAGGAAACTTGATTTTGCTAGGAACTATACTTGGTGGAATGATGGCTATTGATATGGGAGGTCCAATTAATAAAGCAGCATTTACATTTGGAATAGCCGCTATTGCTTCTGGAAATTATGCACCTCATGCTGCTGTTATGGCTGGAGGAATGGTTCCACCTTTAGGTATTGCTCTTGCAACTACAGTATTTAAAAATAAATTTACAAAAGAGGAGAGGGAAGCTGGAATTACTTGCTATATTATGGGAGCTTCATTCATAACAGAAGGAGCTATACCTTTTGCAGCAGCTGATCCACTAAAAGTTTTACCTGCTTTAATAATTGGCTCTGCTCTTGCTGGAGGACTCTCTATGGCATTTGGATGTTTGCTTCCTGCTCCTCACGGTGGATTATTTGTTCTTCCAATTATAACTAACCCGGGAATGTACTTTTTATCAGTACTTTTAGGATCTTTAGTTACTATGCTTATTTTAGGATTTACAAAACCAAATATAAAAAAATAAAATATTTATAAGGGAGGAGATCATGTTTTCAGGAAAAATATATACAGTTACCCTTAATCCTGCCATTGACCATTATATAATTTTTAAAGAAGAGAATAGATTTTGTGAAGGAAAATTAAATAAGGTTACAAACTCTTACTCTCTTGCTGGAGGAAAAGGGATAAATGTATCTAAAGTTCTTAATAATTATTCTGTACCTTCTACTGCTTTAGGATTTGTTGGAGGATTCACTGGTGATTTTATAAAAAATGACTTAATAGAAGAGAGTATTAATTTTGACTTTACAACTCTTAATGAAGAGACAAGGATTAATATAAAAATGAATAATATCGGTACTGAAACTGAAATTGCTGGAAAATCACCTTTTATAACTGAAGCTCTATTAAAAGTTTTTTTAGAAAAATTTTCTAATTTAAAGTCTGGAGATATATTAGTATTATCAGGCTCTGTACCAGATTCACTTAATTCTAATATCTATGCCAATATTATAGAGAACCTTCCTGAAGGGGTTAAAGTCATTCTAGATACAAGAGATAAGCCATTTGAAGAAGCTTTAAAAAAAGGGGTTTTTCTTGTTAAACCTAATAAGAAAGAGTTACAAGAGTTCTTTAAAAAAGAGATATTAGGAGATAATGATCTTATAAAAGCTGGAAAAGAGTTACAAGATTTGGGAGCTAAGAATGTTTTAATCTCCCTTGGTGGAGAGGGTTCTCTACTTATAACTGAAAAAAGTGTTTTAAGAGGAAAAGCCCCTAAAGGCACTGTAATTAGCACTGTTGGTGCTGGGGATTCTATGGTTGCTGGAATTATTTACGGTTTATCTCAAAATAATTCTTTAGAAGATTCTCTAAAATATGGGATTGCCTCTGGATCTTCAACTGCATTTTCCAAAGGAGTGACTACATTAGAAAAAATGAAAAATCTTTTGCCAAATATTGAAATAAGTCCTTTTAAATAAAAAAATATGAGGAGAATCTATAATGGAGAAAAAATATGATTTAATTATTATTGGTGGTGGAGCAGGTGGATTAACGGTTGCTTTAGGAGGTAATAAATTAAAGAAAAAGGTTCTCTTAATAGAGAAAAAATTATTAGGTGGAGAGTGTACTTGGGGTGGTTGTATTCCATCAAAGTCCTTTATAAGTAACTCATATAAAATAAAAGATAATAAAACAATTTTTCAAATAGTGAAAAACTCTATAGAAAAAATTTATTCACATGAAACACCTGAAGTTTTAAGAGAACAAGGTATAGATGTAGAGATTGGAGAGGGTAAATTTATAGATAAAAAAAGAGTTGAAGTTAATGGGAAGATTTTTTATGGAGAAAAAATTATAATATCCACAGGAAGTTCACCAGCAATCCCTAAAATAAAAGGATTAGAAAATATTGGTTTTTTAACAAATGAAAATTTTTTCAAACAAGATCATATTCCTAAATCAATCACTTTTATAGGTGGGGGGATAATATCTTTAGAATTAGCATTTCCTCTTGCACGTTTAGGTTCCAAAGTAACCATTTTAGAAAAAGGTGAGAAGATTTTATCTTTTGAAGAACCTGAAGTTTCAAAAACTATTGTGGATTCTCTTGAGAAAAATGGAATTGAATTGATTCTAAATGTAGGGATAGAAGAAATTTTAAAAAATGAAGATGAGATAGAAGTATTCTATAAAGATGGTATAGAGAATAAAAAGGTTAAAAGTGAAAAAATATTTGTATCAGCAGGAAGAATTCCCAATACTCAAGGTTTAAATTTAGATGATGTTGGAATAAAATATTCGTTGAAAGGGATAGAGACAGATAACAAATTAATGGCAGGAAAGAATATATATGCAATAGGTGACGCAGTTGGACCTTATAGATTCTCTCATATTGCTGGTTATCATGGTGAAATAGTAATAGAAAATTTCATAAGACCTTTATTTAAGAAAAAAGTAGACTATAGCTCAGTACCATGGGTAACATTTACCTCTCCAGAATATGCAAGAGTTGGGTTAACAGAAAAAGAAGTGAAAGAGAAATATGGAGAAAATTTAAAAATATATGCTTTGACTAAAGAAAATGATAGATCAATAATTTCAGACGAAGAGTATTTCATGGTGAAAATTCTTTGCGTAAAAGGAAAGATTATAGGAGCCACGGTAATAGGGGATAGGGCTGGAGAAATTTTAAATATTATTCAAACGTTAAAAACTCAAAATATTACACTATATAAGTATAAAAATGGTCTTCAACCCTATCCCACTTATGGTGATATATTAAAAAGACTTGGAAAAGAAGCATATCTAGATTATTTAAGAAGCTTTCCATTAATAAAGTTGTTTATGAAGAAATAATTTTAAAATAAATAAGTGGAAAATAGTATTACAAAAAATAAATTTAGGAGGTTATTTTATGAATATTTTAGCAGTATTAGGAAGTCCAAGAGTTAATGGAAATACAGAGAGTATTTTAGATGTTTTTTTGAATGGAGCAAAAGAGAGTAACTCTCTTTTGCAGGTAAAGAAGATAAATGTTGCCAAAATGAATATAAAACCTTGTGTAGCATGTGAAAAATGTGCACCTATAGGTGAAAGATGTGTAATTCAAGATGACATGCAGGGACTATATGATGAGATAGTTAAAGCAGACACTATAATTATTGCTTCTCCTGTTTATTGGTGGCATATAACAGCCCAAATGAAAACTTTTATAGACAGGTTTTATGGATTAGATTATTATCTGTTTGAAAATAAAAAAATGATTTTTCTGAGTACTCATGGAGGGAGTGTTGAAGATTCAGGAGTAAAAATAGCTGAAAAGAGTCTAAAAGATATGTGTGAATTCACAAAAATGAATTTTTTATATAGATATAGTGTTGAAAGCTCAAAGTTAACTAGAGATGAAAAAGAAAAAATTTTTAATGAGGTTTATGATTTAGGTAAAAATTTAAAATAATATACTACTGGATTAATAAAAAGCTGGTATTTAAATTATTTAAATATCAGCTTTTTATAAAATTACTCTTTAATAAGATTTTTAAAGAAAAGTTCATAAAATAGTTCAATCTCTTTTTTAATATCTAATTGATTATATTTTTCAATTAGGAGGTTATAGCTATTTTCATCATCAGCTTTGACCCCTATTTTATCAATTAAAAAATTAAGATGCTTTTTTAAAGCTGCATTTATAATATAACCGAGCTTTGGAATATCATCATGATACTCCTCTTTTATATTTTCAATATTTTGTAATAAAAAGGTAATAAGAAGTTTATCATTATTAGCAAAATCATCACATAAAAGGTGTGCCTCTTCATTTTCGGAAACTTTTGCAAATAAAAACAGATAATGTCTATCTTTCTCAAGAAGTAAACGTCTAGAGATAATTTTTTTTATTTTTGTATTGAAATCATCTTTTGAATCAGCTAATTGTGATAGAAAAAACTGTCTATTTTCTAATGCTTCATTAAAAATATCTTTTAAAAGCTCCTCTTTGCTACTATAGTAATAATAGATCCCTCCAAGTGCAATTCCGATAAATTTAGAAATATCTCTTATAGTTGTATTTTTAATCCCTTTTTCAGCAAAAAGTATAGTTGCTAATTTTTTTATTCTATCTTTTTTTTCCAATCTTTCATTCATGGCTAAATCACTACCTTTATTCAAAATAAGAATACTTTAATGAAAAAATTATACAATAGATTGTTTTGTTTTGCATAGAAAAATATATGTTTTCAGTGTTTATTAAAAAATAAAAAAATCCAAAAATCAATTTGAACAAATGTTCAAAAAAATATTGACATAGTTTTTATAAAATGTTAATTTATAATAAAGGTTTACTAAATGTAAGATAAATAACATATTAAATTAGCATTGAGGTAGTTATGAAAACAAAAATTTATAAAATTTTGCCAGGAGTATTAATATCATTTATTGTGTATTTTTTTTCAGAGATTCTTTCTATTTATTTTAAAACTTTAGGGAGTCCTTCCATTGCAATATTAGTTGGTTTAATAGTTGGAAATTTGCTATTTTCTAATAAAAAATATGAGGACGGCACTAAATTTTGTGAGACAAAACTATTAGAATACTCTATTTTTCTTTTAGGGGCAAGTCTTACATTTCAAACAATATTAGAACTGAAGCTAAAAGGTGTAATTTTCATTTTAATATTAATGTTTTTAACGATAAAATTTACTTATTATATATGCCAAAAAGCTGGGTTTTCAAAAAAATTTAGTCTACTCATGGGAGCAGGAAACGCTATTTGCGGTTCATCGGCAATAGGAGCTTCTTCAAAAGTCCTAAAAAGTAATTCTTCAGAAACAGGGATTGCAATAACAATGGTAAATGTGACAGGAACTATTTTGATGTTTATCCTTCCACTTGTAGTAGTTCCACTTTTTTTTAAAGGGGATATATTTTTAAGTTCTGCACTTATTGGGGGGGTTTTACAGTCAGTTGGTCAAGTAGTTGGTGGAGCTGCAATGTTAAATGATGATGTAGTGAAACTTGCAACTATTTTCAAAATTTTTAGAATAATTATGCTTACTTTTGTGCTATTGGTATTTTCAAGGTTTAGTGATGATGGATTAGAAGATAAAAAAAATAAGGTAAAAATAACAGTTCCATGGTATATAAAAGGGTTCTTTTTTATGTGTGTATTGGCCTCTTTAAATATAATTCCTGAGTGGGTATTATTTTATACAAAAAAATTGAGTAAAAGTTTTGAAGTAATTGCTTTAGCAGCAATAGGTCTTAGAGTAAAATATGAAACAATAAGATCAGAAGGGTTAAAATCATTATTAATTGGGCTAATAATAGGGTTGTTTCAATGTGTAACAGCAGTAACACTTATAAAAATTTTATTTAGTTAACAAGTTATTAGTGGAAATTATTTTATATATGAGCTTTTTCTTTGAACCACTTAATTGTTTCCTCTTCAGATCCCTTAGGAAGAATATTTCCAAAAACTTCATCATATAACCAACCTATTGTTTTTTTAGAAAGATATTTTTTCATTTCATTTTCCCCTTCTAACATAACTTTTTTTATTGTGCACGGACACTTAGTATGAGTGTCAGGAAGATTATTAGGGTCAAGTAAAATAGTCTTTTGTCTAATCTCATCACAGTGAAAAAATGTTTCTTTTCCTTCAACTGCTTCTACAACATTCCAAAATGAAATTTCATAAGCATCCTTTGCAAGTTCATATCCACCTTTTACACCAGGAACAGATTTTATTATTTCTGCTTTTCTAAGTTTTGTGAATACTTTTGAAAGATATGATTCTGAAATCCCTTGAAATTCAGCCAACTCTTTAATTCCAATCATCTGTTCATCTTTTAATTTAACCATATATAATAAACAATGCAAGGCATATTCTACCCCTACTGAAAATTTCATAATAATTCCCTCCATACTGTATTATTAGTTGCTTTTTAATTGTATGCTATATTTTATCAATAAAAACCATAACTATCAAGTTATGGTTTTTTGTTTTGCTAATTAATTTTTTTATGTTGACAAAAGAAAAATTTTATCGTAATATAATTATAGATAATAATTGTCTATAATTAAAAAGTGGGAGGGTTTTAATATGTTTTTTAATGAAAAATTTTTAGATGTTATAAATCATAAAGGTGTAGTTTCAATTGTTACTTGTGGAGATGGAGAAGCTCATGTATCAAATACATGGAATGATTACCTTACTATTGTAGATGAAAATAAAATTTTAATTCCAGCTGCGGGAATGATGAAAACAGAAAGATATACAAAAGAGAATCCATTAGTTAAGTTAACTATTGGGAGTCATGAAGTTATGGGGTATATGTATATGGGAACAGGATTTTACGTAGAGGGAAATGCCAAATTTTTAAGAGAAGGGGCAGACTTTGATATGATGAAAGAAAAGTATCCTTTCTTATCAAGAGTTTTAGAAGTAACAGTAACATCATATAAACAAACACTTTAATTTATGCTCTTAATGATTAAGAAATAAGCGTAGTTAATCGATAATTGCCCTTAGTACTATTTTATAGATAAAAATTTAAAAGGATGACAAAAAAATTAAATTTTTTCGTCATCCTTTTTTTACTTTATATTAAACACTATTTAAGTATAAACTTTATAAGTTTCTATTTTTTAGAATATTCAAAGGCTGAATCTCCAGTGATTCTTCCAAAAACGATAATATCTGAAAGAGCATTTCCACCTAGTCTATTGGCTCCGTGGACTCCACCAGTTACCTCTCCTGCTGCAAATAATCCAGACACAATAATTCCATCATTGTTATAAACTTCAGTTTTTTCATTTATTTTAATTCCACCCATTGTATGATGAACAGCTGGAGCAATTTCTACTGCATAAAAAGGACCAGTTTGTATTTTTCTTATTAAACTCTCTCTATTAAATTCTGCATCTTTATTTTCAGACACATATTTATTATATTTTGATAAAGAAGCTTTTAAATTATCTTTTGGAATATTTAAGTTTTTAGACAACTCATCTATAGTTCTACCTTCTACTATAATTCCCATTTTTATATACTCTTCAATAGCTTTTAAACTCTCTCTAATCCCTTGATCAAATACGAGATATGAAGTTTTACCCTCTTGATCTAATATAGCTTTAGAAACAACATCTCTAGTCTCAAGTTCGTTTATAAATCTTTGTCCATCTCTATTAATTAAAATTGCACCGTTTCCTCTTACAGCTTCTGATATCATAGTCTTATTAGAGGGAACAACAGTTGGATGAGTCTGTATTTCATTCATATCCACTAATGCCACATTATATTTTTCTACAAGTTCTATAGCATCTCCTGTTGCACCAGGGTGATTAGTTGATACAAACCCTTTTAAGTCGGGATTTAAAGTTGAAAATAATTTTGAGTTGTTTCCAAAACCACCTGTTGCCAAAATAACAGCTTTTGCTTTTATTTTGTATTTTTGTCCATTTGTTTCAGCAATTATCCCATCTATTTTTCCACCATCAGATGTAATAGAAACTGCAGCTGTCATAACTCTTGTATCTATGTCAAGGTTTTCAGCTTTGTTAGCAAGAGATTCTACTATATTAGGGCCAACTTTCTCCCCACCTTCAGGTCTATGGGCACGATCTTCACTGGCTCCCCCTAGTCTTCCTACATCTGTTAAGTCAGCACCTCTTTCCACAAGCCAGTCAATTGCTTCAGCAGATTTTTCAACAAGTGTTTTAACTAAAATTGGATTATTTTTATATTTTCCACCTTTCATTGTATCATTATAAAAAAGTTCGTTACTGTCGTTATTTTTTTGAAATTTAGAGTTTGAAGCATTAATTCCCCCAGTGGCATAATTAGTATTTCCACCAAGAATAGGCATTTTTTCAACTAAAATTACATTAGCACCTTTCTCTTTAGCTTCAATAGCAGCAGCAAGTCCAGCACCTCCACCACCAACAATTACAATATCAGTTGTCTCATCTTTAACTTCATTAACTGAAGCAACTCTATCTATTTTTTTCAGTTTTACTCCGCTTGCTTGAACAGCCATAGCAACGGCACTTTTTAGTCCATTACTAGAGTGGGTAGCTCCTGCTATTCCATCGACTTCAAGATCTTGAGTCTCTTTAATAGTCTTTATTAAATTATTAAAAGCAACTTCTGCCATCTTAGGAGTATCAGAGTATCCGGTAACTTTGATATCCTGAATTTTATCATCTTTAATAAATACGGCTACTTTTACCTCTCCTAAAAACCCTTTAGAATACCCTTCAAATATTTTAGGAGCAGTAAAAAAGAAATAACCTCCTAAAATAAAAAGCAGTCCTAAGAGAAACTTTAACTTTGTTTCATTTTTCATAAATTTCTACCTCACCAGTTTTTTTATATTATAAATCAAAATTTTCCAAAAAAGTGTACACTCAATTATACAGCATTAGTAGCAAAAAATATAGAGAAAAAATATAAAAATTGAATTGAAATAGAGATAATTTTTAGAAACAATAATTTTTCAAGTATGCAGATTTTTATGCTGCTTGACACAGTTTATAGATAAAATTTTTGATATTAATAAACATAGACAGAAGTGAACTATTGTTATAAAATAAAAACAGGAAAATCAATGTAGTAGAATAAAAAATATTAAGAGTTTTAGGAGAAATAATGAAATATCTAAAAAATTTAAACTATAAAGTTTTAAAAACAGCTATAGCCACAGTAATAGCAATTAAAGTTGCTGAATATTTGGGAATTAAATATTATCCTACTGCAGGGATTGTAGCGATAATAAGCCTACAAGGGACAATAAGAGAAACATATAAAATAGGGATAGAGAGGATAGTATCAACTAGTATCGGGTTATTGATTTCTAGTTTGCTTTTTTATTTTTTAGGTTATAACTATCTAGTAGTGGGTATTTTTATCCTGATTTTTATGCCTATCTGTATAAAATTTAAATTAATTCAAGGGTTTTTGATAAGTGTAGTTCTTGCAACGCATTTTGTTGGGGAAACCTCTTTGTCAGTTAAATTTCTCTTAAATGAGTTTGGAATACTTGCTATTGGACTTACTATATCTATGGTTTTTAATCTCTATATGCCTGATTTAAATAAGGAGATTGAGGGTATAAAAAAAGAGATTGGAGAGATGATGCAAAAAATTCTTCTGGATATGTCTGATAATTTAAGATATCAATATTGCTCTGACGATGAAAAAAATTATTTTGAAAGATTAAAAGTACTTGGGAATAAAGGGAAAAACCTCGCTATAGAGCAGCATAATAATTTGATTTTGAAACCTAATTTTAAAAACTTTGATTATTTTAGAATGAGATATATTCAATATAAAATATTAAAGAGAATGAAGAGAAGTTTTTTAAGGCTTTACAAATCTTTTGAACCAGGAATAGTAATTGCCGATCTTATTGAAAAAATTTCCTATACAACTTTTGATACTGAAGAGATTGAAGGGGTATTAAAAGAGATTGAGAAAACAAAAATACATTTTAAAAATAGTGAACTTCCTAAAAATAGAGATGAGTTTGAGAATAGATCGATACTTTTTGAGTTTCTTATGGATCTTGAAGAGTTTGCATCTGTAGTATTAGAGTATTTGAAAAATTATCCTCGTCCTAAAAAAAGTTAAATTGTTTTTATAAAAAATTGAATATTTAGAAAAAACAGTATAGTTTGAAATAATGAATTATACTGTTTTTTATTTTTGACTAAATTCATAAAGAATATTCTTGACTATTTGCATAAAGAATAATATTATATACTTATACTGTAAATTATAAAAAATATATTGGGAGAGTGGAGCGAATGGTTTATAATAATCCTTTAGAATTAATAGGAAATACTCCAATTATAAAATTAAGTAAAATGGTAGATGAAAATTCAGCAGATGTATATGTAAAATTAGAAAAAAATAGTTTAACAGGAAGCGTAAAAGATAGAGCGGCACTAAATATGATAATTCAAGCTGAAGAGTTAGGATTGTTAAAAAAAGGTGGTACAATAGTAGAACCTACTAGTGGAAATACTGGCATTGCATTGGCACTTATAGGAAAATTGAAAGGTTATAGAGTTATTATTGTTATGCCTGATACTATGAGTGAAGAGAGAAGACAGATTATTAAAGCATATGGAGCAGAGCTTGTTTTAACAGAAGGGGCAAAAGGGATGACTGGTTCTATAGAAAAAGCTTTAGAAATGGCTAAAGAGGATCCTAATTATTTTGTTCCACAGCAGTTTAGCAATAAATTTAATGCTCAAATTCATGAAAAAACAACAGCTTTAGAGATTATAAAAGATATACCGGATATTAAAGCTTTTGTTGCAGGAGTTGGGACTGGTGGAACTATATCTGGAACAGGAAAAAAATTAAAAGAGTACAATTCAAATATAAAGGTATATGCAGTTGAGCCTAAGGAATCAGCTGTAATCTCTACAGGGAAGAGTGGACCTCATAAAATACAAGGGATTGGAGCAGGTTTTGTAACAGATATTTATAATAAAGATGTTGTAGATGAAGTTATTACAATTACTGCTGAAGAATCATTTAAAATAGTTAAAGAGTTAGTAGAAAAAGAGGGGTTATTTTTAGGAATCTCTTCAGGAGCCAGCATAGGTGTAGCACTCCAACTAGCAAAAGGTATGAAAAAAGGGGAAAAGGTTGTAGCTATAGCACCAGATGGCGGAGAGAAATATCTATCTACAGGTATTTTTAATTAGGGAGTGTAGAGATGTTAAAAAATTTAAAAGAAGATATAAAAAATATAATGAATTTAGATCCAGCAGCAAGCTCTTTTTTAGTAGTACTGCTTTTATACCCAAGTATACATGCAATGTTTTTTCATAGAATTGCACATAAATTATATCAGAAAAAATTCTTTTTCTTAGCAAGAGCTGTATCGCAATTCAGCAGATTTTTAACAGGGATAGAGATTCATCCAGGGGCTGTTATAGGAAGAAGACTTTTTATTGATCATGGAATGGGTGTAGTTATTGGGGAAACGGCAGAAGTCGGTGATGATGTAATAATTTATCATCAAGTAACTTTAGGTGGTACAGGAAAAGATAAAGGGAAAAGACACCCTACAGTAAAAAATGGGGTCATTATAGGGGCAGGAGCAAAAATACTTGGTCCAATAACTTTAGGTGAAAATGTAAAAGTTGGTGCTAATACAGTAGTACTTAAATGTGTAAAAGCTGGAGAAACTGTGGTAGGAAGACGTGGAGAGATCATAAGTAAAAATGAATAAAAAATGAGAGCCGGTAGAAATTACCGGCTCTCATTTTTCGTATAGATAATGCTTATATAAGCATTATTTTTTTTTATATGTATCAGAAATTTCTTCCCATAATTCAGTATTTTTCAAATTATATTTTCTAGGATCAAAAACAGGATCTATTCCTAATTTCATCTGCTCATCATAGTCTTTAATAATAATAAGAGCTGGTTTAGAAAGGATTAAGATGGCTATAATGTTCAACCAAGCTGTCAGACCTGCACCAATATCTCCTAAATCCCAAGCTAAAGTAGAGCTTTTCAAAGAGTTAATAAAAATTATAATCAGGAAGATAACTCTTAAAACAAATACTGCTTTACTTTGAAAAGCTTCACTTCTTATTAAATAATAAACATTTGTTTCAGCTATATAGTAGTAAGACATTATTGTAGTAAAGGCAAAGAAGAATAAGCTTATTGCAACAGCGAAAGGACCTATAAAACCAAAAATTGATGAAAGTCCAGCTTGTACAAAACCTGATCCTACAGGAATACCAGGAAGATTTTCAGTTATCATAACCCCATCAGGACCTACAACGTTGTAGCAGTTTGTAAGAAGCATCATAACAGCTGATGCAGTGCAAACAAACAAAGTATCAACATAGATTGAAAAAGCTTGTACATAACCTTGTTTAGCAGGGTGAGAAACATTAGCAGCAGCAGCAGGGTGTGGTCCTGTTCCTTGCCCGGCTTCATTAGAAAAGATTCCTCTTTTAACTCCCCACATTATAGCAGATCCCATAATTCCACCATAGATAGAATTTTTGTCAAAAGCAGATTTTATTATAAGTTCAAAAACTGCAGGTAATTTTTGTATATTGAAAATAATTATTACAAGGGCTAAAAGAATATAACCACCAGCCATAATAGGAACAACAACTTCTGCAACTTTTGCAATTCTTTTAACTCCACCGAATATTGTAAGTCCTGTTAAAACTACAACAAAAGATGTTATTAAAACTTTATCAACTCCAAATGTATTGCTAAGAGTGTTTGTTATTGTATTTCCTTGAACTCCTGGAAGTAAAACTCCAAGAGATATAACTGCACATATTGCGAAAAGGTTTGCATACCATTTGCAGTTAAGCCCTTTTTCTATATAATATGCAGGACCACCTCTAAATGTATCCTCATGTTTCTCTTTCCAAAGTTGACCTAAAGATGATTCAACAAATGCTGAAGCGGCACCTAAAAAAGCAATCATCCACATCCAAAATATTGCACCAGGTCCACCATAACATATAGCAGTAGCAACTCCAGCAATGTTACCAGTTCCAACTCTTCCACTTATAGCAATAGAAAAGGCTTGAAATGGTGATAATCCAGGACCGTCATTTTTGGCAAATAATAGTGATTTAAATTGATTTATCCCTCTAACTTGCGGAAACTTAGTTATAACTGAAAAATATATTCCAGATCCTAAGCAAAGATAAATAAGCGGGTTCCAAATAAAGCTCATAACTTTTGATACAAATTCTTCCATAATAATTTCCTCCAATTTTAATATAATATTAAAAACAAAAAAAGAGATACTAATTTTTAAATTAATACCTCTTAAGAAATCAAAAAAGAATTATGCGAAAAAATAATACAAAAAAAATTTTGTAATATTTTAAAGTATAATTCCTCTGTCCTTTTACCTGAGAGTTTAGTCCAAATTTCTTTGGGTTTGCTCCTTCGGTGCTCCATAGAGTCTCTCCAGAGGCTCGTCCAGTATAGGTCCTCAAGTTTTTCAACTAACCTGAAAGATTTACTTCTTCGGTGGCCACATTGGCGCTCTCCCTATACCTTCATCCGATTTTTTTATTTATTTTTAATTATGTAATCTATAATAAACAAATTTCGTATAGATGTCAACATTTTTTTTACAATTTTTTTATTGTTTGTTATACATAGTGAAGTAAAGCCCTTTTTTATTTATAAGTTCTTCATGTTTTCCAATTTCAACAATTTTTCCATCATTGACAACAAGAATAAGATTAGCATTTCTTATAGTAGATAATCTATGGGCTATAATAAAGCTAGTTCTTCCAGCAATCATATTTTTCATAGCATCTTGTAATTTTTTTTCTGTTCTAGTGTCAACTCCACTTGTAGCTTCATCAAAAATTAAAAATTTAGGATTAGAAACAATTGCCCTGGCAACGGCTAAAAGCTGCTTTTGGGCATGTGAAAGCAGAATATTTTCCTCTGATATAGGTGTTTCATACCCTTTTGGAAGTTTTATTATAAAATCATGAGCACATGCTTTTTTAGCCCCTTCAATAATCATATCATCTGTAACATTTTCATTTCCATAAGCGATATTCTCTTTAATAGTTCCGGAAAAAAACCAAGTGTCTTGAAGGACCATACCAAATAGTCTACGATATTCAGATTTTGAATACTCTTTAATATCGATACCGTCTAACTTAATAGTTCCAGAATTAATTTCATAAAAACGCATAATAAGGTTAACAAGAGTTGTTTTTCCAGAACCAGTAGGTCCAACAATGGCAATCATCTCTCCCGGTTTTACGTGAAAACTTAAATTTTCAATAGTATTTTTAGTATTTTTGGTGTTTTTATTTTTTATATGGTCAAGGTTAAAATAAGAAAAACAAACATTTTCAAAAGCAATTTCTCCATTAATAGTTTCTGGATTAATTTTTTTATTCCCTGTAATGTTCTCCTCTTTTTGATTAACAAATGAAAAAAACCTCTCACTACTGACTAAAACACTTTGTATAATTCCAAATACATCGGAAAGATTGGCTATAGGTCGGTTAAAAAGTTTTGAATAAATAATAAAGCTAGAGAGCCCACCAATAGTAATGGTTCCTTTAATTATAGAGTAAGAACCTAATAAAATAATAATGACATAACCGATATTTCCAATAAAGTTAATAGATGGATAATTAATACCAAGTAAAAATTGTCCTTTTATTGCATTTAATTTATAAATATTATTAAGTTTTTTAAATCTTTGTATAGCATTATTTTCATAAGAAAAAGATTTAACCTCTTTTTGTCCCATTAAAATTTCCTCAGTATATCCGCTTAATTTTCCTAAAAATGATTGTTGAACTCTAAGTTTTTCACGACTTAACAAATTTATCTTTTTTATATAAAAAGCTGCAAAAACAAAGAGGAATAATTGGACTGTTGTTAAAAAAGGACTTATGAAAAACATAATACCTAGAGCTAAAAAAATAGTTAGAATACTTGTTATAATCTGTGTTCCAATCAATGAAAATGAGCTGTTTATATTATCAATATCGTTTATCAAAATACTCAAAATATTACCACTTGAATTATTATCAAAATAATTAATTGGAAAGTTATGAAACTTAACAAAACTCTCTTTTCTCATTTTATAGACAGATTTTTGAGTAATTGTATTAATTTTTCTATTTTGAATTAGTGAGATAAAAGTTTCTAAGATATATATAGCTATGAGGGCTCCTGAAAATAATAAAAGATTTTTGTGTTCAGGAGTAATTATAATGTTGATGGCTTTTCCTATTAGAAAAGGACCTAATAGTGCCAATATATTTGTAATTATAGATAAAAACATTAAAAGAATAAATTGATTTTTAAATTCAGATAGATAAGTCCATAATTTTTTTAAAATAGCATAATTATTGGTCATATATGTCTCCTAAGTTAGTATTTAGGTATATAGATTGGGAAGCATAAATCTCTTTGTAGATAAGGCAATTTCTTATTAGAGTTTCATGAGAGCCTTCACCTACTATTTTCCCATTATCCAAAACAATTATCTTATCTGAATTTTTGATTTGAGCTATCTTTTGTGAAATTATAATTTTTGTAACACCTTTTATTCTGCTATTAATATTTTTTTTAACTTCATCAGCTGTAACTGAATCAAGGGCACTAAAACTGTCATCTAAAATTAATATTTCAGAATTTTTTAATACTGTTCTAGCTAAAGATAATCTCTGTTTTTGACCTCCGGAAAAATTATTTCCACCTTTTGTAATTATATTTTTATATTTTTTAGGAAGAGTTTCAACAAAATCTTGTGCCATAGCTATCTCAAGAGATTCAGCAACTTCATTATCGCAAGCTTCTCTTTTTCCCCATTTTATATTTTGTTCGATAGTACCAGTAAATAAAAAAGATTTTTGCATAACTATTCCTATTTTTTTTCTAAGTTCAAATAGGTTGTAGTTATTAACGTTTATATTGTTAATCAGTATCTCTCCTTTTGTAACTTCGTAAAATCGAGGAATAAGTGAGATAAGGGTAGTTTTACCAGAACCGATTCCACCTATAATTGAAACTGTTTCCCCTTTGTTAATTTTAAAATTTATATTTTCTAAAATATAAGGTTCTTTTTTAGAATAAGAAAATGAAACATTTTTAAACTCAATTAAAGGAGTATTATGAATTGCAATATTAGAATTAATATTTTTATTTTTATCAAAATTATCACTATTTTGTGCGTTCATGTTTTCTTCACACTCTTCACAATTTATTTGGAAAATCTCTTTTAATCTTCCATAAGAGACTATAGCTCTGCTCCCGATTGAAAATAAAAAATACAAAGGAGTAAGTAAAAATATAATCATAGTGAGATAATTTATAAGAGCAATTACTTCCCCTATTTTTAAGTTGCCTAAACTCACTTTATTTCCACCAAACCATATGATTCCGGCTATAGCAATATTCATAATAAGATTCAAAAATGGTATTTTTGAAGTCATAATATTTTCAGCTCTAATAGCTTCTTCAGTAAATTCAGTGCTGTATGCGTCAAATTTATTTTTTTCAATCTCTTCTTTGGCAAGGGCACGGACAACTCTTATTCCAGAGAGGTTTTCTTTTATAATTTGCGATATTTTATCTAATTTTTTTTGTACATTTATAAAAAGAATTGTAGATTTCTTCATATAAAAATAAATGAGAAAAATACAAATTGGAAGAAAAAATAAAAATATTAGTGCTAGCTGAAAATCAATATACAATACCATAAAAATTGCCCCTAGAATTGTAACAACAATCCTTAATGCAACTCTAGTACTCATCATATACATAAGAATAATCTGATCTATATCCTTTGTTGCTCTTCTAATTAAAGAGGTTTGAGAAAATTGATTAAGCTGGTTAAAATTAAAAAACTGTATTTTAGAAAAAACAGTTTCCCTAAGATCGGCACCTAAATTTTGGGCCCCTTTTACTGAGAAATAGCTGCATCCAATAGAAGAAGTATATGCTATTATTATAAGAGAAATCATAATTACTCCAGAATAAAAAAGATATTCTGTATTTTGTTTTTTTATCCCTTCATCTATTATTTTTGCCATTATCAGAGGTAGTAAAATATCTACAATTGATTCTATTGATTTTAGCACTCCTGCCGCTACAGAAATTTTTATATTTGGTTTAATCATTTTATATAGAAAGTTATCTCTAAACATCTAGTGTGCCTCTCTTATTCCCAAATTTTTCTTATTTTATTTTCAAGATTAGATGGTATTTTAAAATTTTCGTCCATTACTGTTTTTAAAGCATTAAAAGGTTTGTTTCTGTAAGATTTTCTATCTCTACTTGAGGCATAGATCTCCTCTTCAATATCATTATAAAATTCAACATATCTACCAACTCTGTAGTCAATAGATTTTTGAATCTCTTTATTTTTATGATTTGAATTTTCAATCTCTATTTCATTTCTCCACTCATGGTTATCTTTATCATAAACAGCCACATAAGGTATTTTAAAGCTGTTACACAATCTCGAAAATTGTGGAATCAGACTCTTACTACCACATTCAACAACAGTATACTCATAACTAAATATTTTTAAAAGTTTAGCAAGATAACTAAGGACCATTTTATCTGTTTGCCCCTCTACTAAAATAACTTTTTTAGCAAAGAAAAGCTCACCTCTATCGGTATTAATCCAATAGTTCATATTAAAATTTTTGATCTCATCACCTGAAAAGAGTTTCCCTTTAAATTGAAAAAAATCACTTTGATTTCTGTGAAGTTGTGCAATAGTTATAGAGGGATATTGTTTTAAACCTACAAATCTACTTGACTGAGTCTCAATTATAATATGTACTCCTATATTTGAAAGTTTTATTAAGCAGTCATATAACTCTCTCTCCTCTTGAGGACTTAAAAAAATTTCAGGATTCTCTAAAAAAATGAATAATTTATTTACTTCTACAATAGAATTGACTTGCAAAAGATGGTTAAAATATTTTATTGTTTCAAATATAATATGCCTAGAGCTTGCTTTATTAATATGAGCATTTTCTAAGGCTAAATATTTTTCTTCAAAAAAATATTCATTAATACAAAGTGATGGATATGTTGTTTCTAAATAATGAAAAAGCTTTTTTAAAAATAATCCTGCACTATCCTTTGGAATTTTAGAGTAAGTTGAAATTTCTAAAATAGTTATATGACCTAAAATTTCTTTATATTCATCATAAGTCACAATCTCTTCATTCCCAGAACTGTTTAATTTAAAAATTAATACATCACTTTCAGTGGGTTTCTCTATTACAAGCTCACATAAGATGCCGTCATCAGAAACAAATTCAGTGCCTATTCTAAAAGGTAGTGTTGGATTTCTCAGATAATCTTTTGAAAAACTTTGAGGGTTAAAAAAGAAAATAATAGCTGACATAAGGGAAGATTTTCCAGAGTTATTGGCCCCTATAAAGATTAAAAGATTTTTATATAGAATTTTAGTATGAGAGATTGATTTCCAATTAGTAACTGATATCGATTTTATCTGCATTACTGCCCCCTGTAAACTTATATTATTTAACTAATTATAGCATTATAAGAAAAAATAAAAAAATAAATTATTATTTATAATTTTATGATGAGTTTAATGTATAATATAGTTAAATATTAAATAAAACAAGAGGTAAAAAGTGTTAAATAAAGCAAAAGAGGTATTAAAAAAATATTTCGGATATGATGATTTTAGAGAGGGACAGAATGATATTATAAAAAGTATTCTAAGCAACTGCGATACAGTTGGGATTTTACCTACAGGTGGAGGAAAATCTATTTGTTACCAAGTCCCAGGAGTTATGCTTCCAGGAGTTACTTTAGTGATTTCACCACTGATCTCTTTAATGAAAGATCAAGTTGATAATTTAAATGATTATGGGATAAGTTCAACATACATAAATAGCAGCCTTACAGCAAAAGAGTTTAAAGAAGTAAGCAGTAATATATTGAAAGGTATTTATAAAATTATTTATGTTGCTCCTGAAAGACTGGATAATGAGCTTTTTTTAAATATTGTTTCTAAAATAAAAGTATCTCAAGTAGCAATAGATGAGGCACACTGTATATCTCAGTGGGGGCATGATTTTAGACCGAGCTACCTAAATATTGCACCCTTTATAGATAGTTTTAAAGAAAGACCTTTAGTAACAGCTTTTACAGCAACAGCTACACCTAAAGTTAAAGAGGATATAATAAAAACTTTAAAAATAAAACCTAACATATTCCAAAATGGTTTTGATCGACCAAATTTGACTTTCTCTGTAATTAGAAATGTTGATAATATGAAATATATTAAAGAGTTTATAGAAAAACATACTGGAGATATTGGAATCATATATGTTGCCACAAGGAAAGAGTGCGAATCTATACAAAAAGAGCTGTCAAAAAAATACAAAGTTGCTTTGTATCATGCAGGTCTTAGTGATAAAGATAGAAGTAAAAATCAAGAGGATTTTCTTTATGATAGAGTGGACATAGTTGTGGCCACTAATGCTTTTGGTATGGGGATAGACAAGTCAAATGTCAGATGGGTTATACACAATAATATACCTAAAGATTTAGAGAGTTATTACCAAGAAGCAGGAAGAGCAGGAAGAGACGGACTCCCTTCTGAATGTGTTCTAATTTATGCTGCAAAAGATGTGTTGCTTCAAAGGATGTTTATAGATAATGGTAATGAATATACCTCAGAGAGTATAAAAAAAATCAAATATGATAAACTGCAGGCTTTGGAAAATTATTGTAGGACTACAAGCTGTTTAAGATCACATATACTTGAATATTTTGGTGATGAAAAAATAGAAAATTGCCAAAATTGTAGCGTATGTTTAGATGAAAGGGATGAAGAGGATGTTACAAGGGAGGCTAAAATTATAATCTCTTGTATTGGAAGAACAAAGCAGAGGTATGGAGCGAGCACTATATCATTAATGTTGAAAGGTTCAAGTAATAAGCAGGTTCTACAATTTGGGCTGGATAAGATCTCTACATATGGGATGTTAAAATCTTATAAAATAGAGGAGATAAGAGTGCTTATAGATTTTCTTATAGGTGATGGGTATTTAGGTGTGACTCCAGGTCAATTTCCAGTTTTAACATTAACTGAAAAGGCATATGAATTCATAAAATCAGACTTAGAACTGAGAAGAAAAGTTAGTAAAGTTGTTCAGCATAAAGAGATAAACTCTAAAGTGAATGAAGAGTTATTCGAAAAATTACGTAATCTTAGATACGAAATATCTCAGAAATACCACCTACCACCATATATGATATTTCCAGATAAAACTTTAAAAGAGTTTGCAACAATTATACCTAAAACAAAGGAAGAGATGCTGATGATAAACGGTGTAGGAGAGATTAAATTCAGCAAATATGGTGAGGAATTTTTAAAAATACTAAATAAATAGGATGTGCTTTTTTATGAATAAAGAACAGATATTAAAAACATTTGGAGAGGAAGATAAACACCTTATATCTAAAATTATAGATGATATTGAACTTTGCTTTGATATAGAGTATGTAGTTTATTCAAATTGGTTTTATCCGCCTAGCATTTGGATGAAATTATCTGAATTAGCAGACTATATAGGTATAAAAATACTGGCATTTGGACTAAATGAAGAAGCAGAGAAAAAACTTTTAGGGTTTTATCCCCAAAAAATAGATTTAGACATCTCTTCATCCAAGCCAGATATAATATTTTTTGAAATTGATGGAAGAAATAAATTTAACATCTTATATCATAAAGATTTTTTAGGAGCTCTCATGAGTTTATCTATAAAAAGGGAGTTAATAGGGGATTTAGTTGTAAAAGAGAATATCTGCTATGGAGTAACAACTGCTGATATTTTTAAAATTATTAAAGAGAGTTTGGATTCGATAGGGAAAGTTCCAGTGAAGGTTTGTGAAATTTCTCATAATATTATTCCTAAAACAGAGTTTAAATTTATCACAATAACAGTAAGCTCATCAAGAATAGATGCAGTCATAGCTGAACTTGGAAATATATCTAGAAACGAAGCTGTTTCAAAAATAGAAAGTGGAGAAGCGCTTTTAAATTATAGAATATGCAAAGATAAGAGCTTTTCTCTGAAAAAAGGTGATGTTATCACAATTAGAAAAAAAGGGAAGTTTATTTTTCAAGATGAATTAGGTGAGAATAAAAAAGGAAAATTAAAACTGAATTTTAAGCAGTTGATATAAGTTGTTAATATTATTCATAAAAAAAGCAGTTAATATTTCCTAGAAAATATTAACTGCTTTTTTATATAGGTTAAAAATTATATTTTTCTAAAAACAGTAGGCATAGGTGACTCAAAAAGCATCTCTTCACCTGTAACAGGGTGTTTAAATCTTATAGTACTTGCATGAAGTCCTAAACGACTTAAGATGTTTTTACCTCTGGCACCATATTTTTTATCCCCAACAATTGGGTGTCCTATAGAGCTTAAGTGCACTCTAATCTGATTTTTTCTACCAGTATGGATATCTACCTCTACAAGAGAGTGAGTTCTAGTAGATTTCAAAACTCTATATTTTGTGATAGCAAGTTTTCCACCAGATGAGTCAGATTTACTAGAGAAAGTAACAAGAGCATTGTTTTCTTTTAAATAAGATTCAATTGTTCCCTCTTTCTTTTCAAAAACTCCTTCAGCAACTGCTAAATATTTTCTTTCAGTTACTATTTCATACCAGTTAGCCTGTAATTTTTGTTGAATCTCTTCAGATTTAGCAAAAATCATAACTCCAGAAGTCTCTCTATCCAATCTATGAACTATAAAAATCTTATTCATAAAATCTTTTTGTTTTACATGCTCTTTAAGTATTGAATAAGCTGTTTTTTCTCTCTCTTTATCAGTTGCCATAGAAAGAAGTCCTGCATCTTTTTCAACTACAATAATATACTCATCTTCAAAGATTATTTTTACCCCTTTAGAGCCTTTTATTGTAACAGCATCTCTAGATTTAGACCAGTTTACAGTTATCTGATCCTTTGGTTTTAATGGATGATTAAATTGTGTAACAGTTACTTCATTAACTGAAACTTGCTGCTTAGATAATAAAGTTTTTATATTATTTCTGCTAAGAGATGGAAGATTCTCAATTAAAAACTTCATAAGTTCATTGGGAGTCTTTACTAATAACTCTGTATTTTGTCTTCTCAAAAATGTCCTCCTAAAATAATTATTCTCAGACTATATTTTAACATAGTAAATGTAATAAAGGAAGATTAATATTAAAGTTTATTTTAATATTAATGTTTTGTTTTATAACCATACTTTAAATTTTTTAATATAAATGGATTTTACAAATAAAGTTAGTAAAAAATATCCTGATAAAATAAACAGCAACCACCCAAAATAAGCCAGTGGAAGTGGCACAAAACCAATCATTGTACCAAAAGATGAATAAGGGGTAATAATTCCAAGAATAATCACTGCACAAGTTAAAAAAACCACTGAAATAGATGCTCGAGACTGAATAAATGGTATTTTTTCAGTTCTAATCATATGGACTATTAATGTTTGAGTTAGTAGCCCTTCAATAAACCATCCTGAATGAAACAAAGATTGCATATTAGGGGTGTTAGCTTTAAATATATGCCACATTAAAAGGAATGTTAATATATCAAACACAGAGCTAAGAGGCCCTATACAAAGCATAAATCTTTTTAGATCATTAGCCATCCATTGTTTAGGCTTTTCTAAATACTCTTTATCCATTTTATCCCAAGGGATTGATATTTGAGAAAAATCATAAAAAAGGTTTTGAATTAAAAGTTGTATTGGAAGCATAGGTAAAAATGGTAAAAAAGCACTAGCTATAAGTACACTAAAAACATTCCCAAAATTTGAACTAGATGTCATCTTAATATACTTTAAAATATTACCAAAAATTCTTCTTCCTTCAACCACACCATCTTCTAAAATTGATAAATTTTTATCCAATAAAATAATATCAGCAGACTCCCTAGCGATTGCTGCTGCAGTATCCACAGAGATTCCAATATCCGCTTGCTTTAATGCTGCACTATCGTTAATACCATCACCCATAAATCCAACAGTGTGACCTAGTTGTTGTAATAGTCTAACTATTTTAGATTTCTGTATAGGTGATAATTTAGCAAAAATAGTTGTTTTTTCTATAATTTTCAATAACTCTTCATCATCCATTTTTTCCATTTGATTACCAAGTAAAATGTTATCTATTTCTAATCCAACATCAAAACAAATTTTTTTAGTTACAAGATCATTGTCTCCCGTTAAAATTTTAACTTGGATACCATTTTTAGCAAGAGTTTCAATAGCATCTCTAGCATCATCTTTTGGTGGATCTAGAAATGCAATATACCCCATAAGGGACATATCGCATTCATCTGATATTTTAAAATTACCGTGATGTTCTGCTTTTAATTTTTTTTGAGCTACAGCAACAACCCTCATCCCTTGCTTGGATAGGTGTTCAACAGTTAACATAATTTTTCTTTTAATCTCTTCTGTCAATTCAATTGTTTCTTTATTAATATCAGCAAAAGTACATATGGATAAAACCTCTTCAACTGCTCCTTTTGTAATAACTTCTAGTTTTTTAATACCTTGAACTTCAACAGAGTGTTCTAATATAACAGACATCCTTCTTCTGTTAAAATCAAAGGGGATTTCATCTATTTTCAGATATAGATTATGCAAATTTTCAAGCCCCTCAATTTTTCCCCTATCTATAATAGCTCTATCCATTAAGTTATGAAGCCCTGTTTGAAAAAAACTATTAAGGTAAGCATGTTTTAAAACTCTTAAATCCTCTATCCCCTCAATATTAAGGTGCTTTTGAACAACTATCCTATCAATTGTAATGGTACCTGTTTTATCTGTACATAAAATATCCATAGCCCCAAAATTTTGAATAGACTCTAAATTTTTTACAATAGTTCTTTTTTTTGATAAGCTATAAGCGCCTTTAGCTAAGTTAGTAGTAACAATCATAGGCAACATTTCTGGAGTCAACCCCACAGCAATAGAGATACTAAAAAGCAAAGATTCTAATAGATTACCTTTAAAAAATGTGTTTATAAGAAAAACGATAGGAACCATAATTATCATAAATTTGATTAAGAGTTTAGATACATCATCTACCCCTTTTTCAAAATTTGTTTTAACTCTACTTGATATAAACATCTCTTTCATAGATCCCACATAGGTATCTTCCCCAGTAGAAAGAATAATTGCAATGGCACTACCACTGACAATGGTTGTTCCTAAAAGTCCTATATTTTCAATATCTGAGGCAATAGTTTCATCAGTTATTTCATGTTTTAATTCATGAAATTTTTCTACAGGTTCAGATTCACCTGTTAAAGAGGATTGCCCTAAAAATAGGTCTTTAGTCAAAATAAATCTCACATCTGCAGGGATTATATCCCCAGCTGCAAGATGGATAACATCTCCAGGAACAAGTTTTGTTATCTCCTCTTCGCAGAGGGGTTCACCATTTCTTTCAACTGTAGCATAAGTTTTTATCATAGTTTTTAAATTTTGAGAAGCTATATTAGACTTATACTCTTGAAAAAATTTAAGAGTTCCTCCTAGAGCTACCATAATTCCTAAAATAATAATGGTTTCCCAATTATTGCCTTTAGCAATAATAATATCAGTAAAAAAATCAACTGTGGCTAAAGATAGAATAACTAAATTGAAAGGGGAGATAAAAGCCCTAAAAAATTGAATGTACCAAGGTTTAGGTTTTTGGTATAAAATTTCATTTATTCCAAACTCTTTAAGTCTTTTTTTAGCAACTTCAGTTGTAATACCATTTCCACTACTGTCAAATTTAGAAAAGATCTCTTGTAATGGCAGTTTTCCATACCTTCTTAACTCATTTGTTCTATTAATTGAAGATGTGATATGTTTAGCGAATTTGTCTAAATGTTCCATAATACCCACCTTTTAATAAAAGGATATTCAAAATAAAAATAATAGAGCTTATTTAGCATTTTTTTTAAGAGTAATCTCTTTTTGATTTGTGTAAATTACAAATCCAGGTCTGGCACCATTGGGTTTAGTAACAAACCTTCTCTCTGTATACTCAACAACCCCTTTATCACCTAAATTTAATTTTGAAAAGTTAATGGCTACTTGAGCACACTTTGAAACAAGTTCATCAGTAATATTTTTTTTATGGCATCTAAGAATTACATGGGAACCAGGGACATCTTTAACATGAAACCATAAGTTATCTTTTTCAGCAACTTTAAAAGTAACAAAATCATTTTCTAAATTATTTCTACCATAAATTATTGAATAATTGTCTGTTTGTTCAGCCACTTCATAATTTATTTTAGAACTCTCTTTTTTATTTTTTATCTTTTTCTTATCAATATCTTTTATATAACCCTGATTTCTTAACTCTTTTAGTATATTTTTTAAATTTTCAATTGTTTTACTAGCTTCTGTAAAAGCTAAAACAGAGTTCAGATAATTAAGTTCATCTGAAACCACAATAAACCTTGTTTTATTGGATTCTAAACCTCTTTTTAGTTTGTTGTATTTTTTATAGTAACTATCAATATTCTTTTGAGGAGTAGCCTTTTTATCTAATTCAATATGCACCATCTCATTATTATAGAAATCATATAAATCTACAGATTCACTATATTTTTTTAAGGAATACATATTAGCTGAAAGAATATCAGCAATCTCTTTATATCTAACAAAATCAGCTTTTTCTATATTATCTAACTTTATATTTTCTAAAATCTTTTCCACTTTTTTTATTCTTTTATTTACAGCAGATTTAATTAGTGACAGAGTATTGTTCATTGCAGAGGATAGAAACATATTTGAAATATAGTATTGTGCTAATTCACTAAAAGAGTTAAAGTTTTTAGAATTGTCAAACTCTTTAGGAGTAACCTCTTTTAAAACAGACGCAAAAATTAGCTTATCATTTAAATAATAAGCTGTTGGGGTAATTTTAGAGTTCAAAATGTTTTGTAAATCACTATAAGATTTTATATTATCTGAAAGCTGCTTACCGATACCCTCTAATTTTTTATAAGGTGGTTCTCCTCCCTGAATAATCATATTATTAAAATCAGAATCTGTAATAATTAATGGAGATCCTTTTATCTCTATAATTGGTTGGACATAATCCGCCCCTGGAAGTAAAATTCTAAGATTATTTTCCTCTATGGAAAATTTTTTTAAAAGATCAAGGATATTGTTTCTAGAATCAACAATAATTATGTTAGAGTGTCTTCCCATTATTTCAAAATATAGTTTATAGTGGTTAATCTCTCCAAGTTCATTCATTTTTGCAAAATGAAAACATAAAATTCTATCTAAACCAAGTTGCTCAATTTTTAATAGTTGAGCATTTAAAAGATATTTTTTTAAAGAGAGTAAAAATCCGAAATTTTCATTTATTGAGTCTGTTTTATCCTGAGAAAGGTATGCAATTGGTAAAGATTGGTTGCAAGATAAAACAAGTGAGAGTTTCCCAAAAATCAGTGAGATAGAAAGCTCACTATCTTGTGAAATTTTCCCAACTTTTTTTCCTAAAAGTTCATTTTCAAACTCTTTTTTTATTTTGTTTAAAGATATTCCATCTAAATATAGCATATTTCCACCTGTCTTTTTAAATCATAGTCCCTATTAAATTTTTTGCATCAAGGGCATCTATGGTAATGATCTCTCCACTTTCAGTTGAGAATTTAATTGTACTGCCTGTTTCTAATATTGTGATAGTAGAGAAATTTTTTACTCCTTTGCTGTGGAAAAAATCAACAATAATAGGAGTCCCTTTTATTGCTACGATAGAAATTTTAGTATTTTCTTTAAAATTTTCAAGAGAGAGAGGTTTAAAAAATTCAGTTTTTTTATTTAAATTTTCTAATATTTTTTCAAAAGTATTAATGAAAAAGTTAAGTTCATCTTTTGGAATATTTTCCGTAATAGATGAAAGTAACATATTATGATAATTTTCATGGTAGTTAAGAGCTTCAATACCTTTTTTATCAAGTGAAACATAAACTTTTCTTCTATCACTTTCTGAACGGTTTCTTAAAATAAAGTTTTTTTCTGCAAGTTTAGTTGCTGCAACAGTAACAGTACCCATAGTAGTCCCTAATTTTTCAGAAAGTTCATGCATTGTAAGAGAACCAGTTCCAATAGCCTCAATAATGTGAAGCTCTGTATGTGTTAAACCTTTTATTCCAACTTTAAGAGCAAGATCTTCAGTTTTATAAAAAAGTTTAAAAAAATCTTCTAATACTTCATTAACATGATTAACAGTTTTCATAAATTTCTCCTATTTGCTGTTTTTTAAAAGAGAGATTCTTTCAGCATAATCCCCTGAAAATACATATGAACCAGCAACAAAAACATTAGCACCTGCTTCAATGCATTTAGAAATTGTTTTATCTGTAATACCACCATCTATTTGAATGTCTATAGTTGGATGCATTTTTCTAACATCTCTGATTTTTTCAACAGCAGATTCAATAAAAGATTGACCTCCAAAACCAGGGTTAACACTCATAATTAAAACCATATCAATATCATTTATAATATATTTTAAGCATTCAGGTGATGTTGCTGGATTTAAAGAAACACCAGCTTTAACTCCTTTATTTTTAATACTTTGAATTGTTCTATGAAGATGTATAGTTGATTCAGCATGAACTACAATCATATCAGCTCCAGCATCTACAAAGTTATCAATGTATCTCTCAGGAGCATCTATCATTAAATGCACATCGAAGAAAAGGGTACTGTATTTTCTAATTGATTTTATTACTGGTGGTCCAAAAGTTATATTAGGAACAAAACTCCCATCCATAACGTCTATATGAGCCCAATCAGCTCCAGCTGCTTCTATAGCTTGAACTTCTTGTCTTAAAATTCCAAAATCTGCAGATAGTATTGATGGTGCAATAATTATTTCTTTTTTCATATTCATTCTCCTAAATCTATAATTTGATTTTCATATATTAATTATTTATATTTATTCCAACTCTCTTTTTTTAAAGTTTCATATATTTTTTTATAAAATTCATATCTAGTTTTAGATATTTTTTTCTCTTCAACTAACTCTTTTATACCACATTCAGGTTCATTGATGTGAATACAATTACTAAATTTACACCCTTTAGTATTTAAATTAAATTCAGGAAAGAGTTTTATCAGTTCATCAACGTCTTTAATTTCAGGATATTCAACTGATGAGAATCCTGGAGTATCAATAATAAAGCCACCTTTATTCATAGGTAACAAGTTGCTATCTCTTGTAGTATGTTTTCCTCTTTTTAGACGTTCACTAGTTGCACCAGTTTTTAACTCTCTAGAGCTTTGAAGTAAATTAATTATACTAGATTTTCCAACTCCAGAAGGACCACCAAAAGCTGTTAATTTGTCCATTAATAGAGTTTCTAAATCAGATACACCTATATTTAATTCAGTTGATATGAAAAAAATAGGAACATCAATAGTTTGTAAATAATTTAAATTTTCTTTGATCTCATCTAATTCAGATTTTGTAATTAAATCTATTTTATTGATAACTACTACGGGTTTAATATTGTTATAAAAACTATGAAGTATAAGAATGTTTAAACGTTCATAATCAATAATTGGATTTTTAGCTGCAAATTGGATAACTAAATGGTCTATGTTAGAAACAACAGGTCTAAGTAGAAGATTTTTTCTTGGTTTAATTTCGAATATAGAGTTTTCTTCGCTAACTTCAACAATATCTCCAACAACACAATTCTCTTTTTTTTCACTTCTTTTTAAAGTCCCTTTTAACTTACATTCTAAAATACCATTTTCAGTATTTACATAATAAAAGCCTTGAACTTTGTTAATTACTCTACCTTGAATAGAAATCACACTCCAAATTTAGAAAATATGCGATAAAAAAATAAAAAATTATGTTATATTTTTTTTATCATTATTTTTATATTTTAGTTTATTTTATCAAATTAATCAAGAATAATGAGTTATTAATCATAAAATAAAAAAACTTTTAAAAGGAAAAATTAAATATTTAGTGTAAGAAAGTTTAGCTGTTAAAATTATATTAATTATAGATTAATTTAATAAAAATATTTATTTTGCGGGAGGAGAGAGATGTTTGGTTATTTACAAAAAATTGGGAAAGCACTAATGGTTCCAGTTGCGGTTTTACCAGCGGCAGCAGTTTTAATGGGAATAGGTTATTGGATAGACCCAAGTGGTTGGGGAGGAGATAGTGCAATTGCGGCATTTTTAATTAAGGCTGGAGCGGCAATAATTGACAATATGGGAATATTATTTGCTTTAGGTGTAGCTTTTGGTATGTCAAAAGACAAAGATGGATCTGCAGCACTTGCAGGGTTAGTAGCTTGGCTAGTAGTGACAACTTTATTGGCACCAGGTTCAGTAGCTATGCTAAAGGGGATTCCAGTAGAAGAGGTTTCACCAGCATTTAAAAAAATTTAAAACCAATTCGTAGGAATTTTATGTGGAGTAGTAGCAGCAGAAATATACAATAGATATAGCAAAGTTGAATTACCAAAAGCTTTATCATTCTTTTCTGGTAGAAGATTAGTTCCTATTGTAACTTCTGTAGTTATGATGATAGTTTCATTTTTATTAATGGCTATTTGGCCAGTTGTTTTCTCAGGACTTGTTAATTTTGGAATAGGAGTTTCTAAAATGGGCGCAGTGGGCGCAGCAATTTATGGATTTTTAAACAGATTATTAATACCTGTTGGTTTACACCATGCTTTAAACTCTGTATTTTGGTTTGATGTTGCAGGGATTAATGATATTGGTAATTTTTGGGCAGGAACAGGGACAAAAGGTGTTACAGGGATGTATCAAGCTGGGTTCTTTCCAATAATGATGTTTGGATTAGTGGGTGCAGCTTTTGCATTTATAAAAACAGCTAAACCAGAAAATAAAGAAAAAATAAAATCAATAATGTTAGCAGCAGGATTTGCAACTTTTTTTACAGGGATAACAGAACCGGTAGAATTTGCTTTTATGTTTGTGGCACCAGGGCTATATTTATTACATGCTGTATTAACTGGAGTATCTTTATTTATAGCTGCATCAATGCATTGGATTGCAGGTTTTGGATTTTCAGCAGGATTAGTAGACTTAGTTCTATCATCTAATCTGCCTTTAGCCAATAAACCTATGATGTTAGTACTACAAGGATTAGTATTCTTTGTAATTTATTATTTTACATTTGTGGCTATCATAGAGAAATTTGATTTAAAAACACCTGGTAGAGAAGATGAAGGAACAACTGCAGAAGAAAAATCTGTTAGAACTGAAAAAGGTGGGTATGATGTAATTGCTGTTACATTATTTGAGGCTTTAGGAGGAAAAGAAAATATAGTTTTAGTTGATTATTGTGCAACTAGATTAAGATTAGAGGTGAAAGATAGTTCAGTAATTGATGACAAAAAAATTAAAACAGTATCTTCAGGAGTATTAAAACCTACCAATACATCAGTACAAATTGTAATTGGAACAACTGTTGAATTTGTTGCAACAGAGTTAAAAAAATTAATTTAATATGAACAAAGTATAAAAATTATTTCTTTAATTTCTTTATATTAGAAATTTAGATTTTATAGTAAAAAAGGGGCATGAAAAATTAATATTTTTTTATCTGCTCCCTTTTTATTTGAAATAATTTTATAAAAAATATAATAGGTAAAGACATTTTTATGTAAAGAATGTAGGATTTCTGAATTAAAATGAGTTTGACAAATATAATGGCATAATATAAAATCAAAAGATGACTAAAATAAAATAGTAGAAAAGAGCAGAAGGAGAGAATAGGGAAAATATGAAAAAAAGTATATTAAAGATAATTTTATTTTTATCCTTAAGTATAATTATATTTGCAGCAGATTATCCTGTTGGAATTTTAGTTAATGAAAAATACGGAAAGGCTTTAGAAAATAAAGTTAGAGAAGAGATAAAAAATGAATTTAAAGATAGCGATGTTAATGTAAAAATAACTCAAGTTGAATATGTTAATATGCAAACATTCAGCCAAGGGTTAAAAAAATTAGATGGAAATAAAGAACTGAATGCTATTTTTGTACTAGATTATACTACTGATTTAAACGAGTTGAAAAGTCAGAAAATGATTATCTACCCTTTTGGTATTGGTGAGGGGGAAGGAGTATTATCAGATAAATTAATATTTATTCAAGGTAATTTAGATCTAGACTCTGATATAAAAGATTTAAAAGAGTTAAGAGAGATAAAAAAAATCCTTTATGTAGTTTCTCCTGAAACAATAAGAAATAGCGATAAGTTTATGGAAAAATTATCTGAAGCATCAAATAGTAATGGTTTAGAGCATAAAATTGTAAAATTAAGTGAAAATATTGAAACAATAAAAAAAGAGATATTAAATGCAGATGCAGTATATATAGTGTCAAACAGTAATGTAAAAGAGATTTTAAAGTTCTCAACAGAGAATAATAAGATGACATATCTTGCTAATTTAGAGAGTTCGAATGCTAAATATTCAATGATGGCTTATGATTTACAGTTAGAGAGTGATAAAAGGATACGTGCTGGTGTAAATAGCTACGCAAATAAACTATTTGGAAAGCAAGAGTATTCTATAGCTACTTTAGGAAAAGTTTCAGAAAAAAGATTTTTCAATAAATCTATAGCAAGAGGGATGAACCTTTATCCTACAGAGAGATATCTTAAAGATTTTAAAGTAGTTGGAGATGCGTCTAAGAACGCTCCAAAATTAGAGTTAGAGAGTGCCATAAAATATGGATTAGACAATAATCCAACACTTTTAGCATCATTTAACAGAATGTCTAGTAGAGATTATAAATATATGGCTAAATTTGCTGAAAGATTACCGCAAGTAAAAGCAGAAGGTAATTATGATTATTTAGAGCAAAATGCTGTAAATCAATATACAAGGGATGAAAATGCAGTAACAGGCGGAATTAAAATAAGCCAAGTAATCTTTAGCAATGATTTAAATGCTCAAATATTTAGTCAAAAAATAGATTCGTTGAATAGTGAATTAAGTTTTAAAGAGGATAGCAATATACTGATTCAAGAGATTGTTGGAGCATATTTAGACGTTTTAAGAGAACAGTCTAATTTAACTATTCAACAAAATAACTATGATATGTTAAAAGAGTTTTTAAAAATAAGTAAATTAAAATTTGAAACAGGTGCTGTTGGAATGCAAGATGTTTATAGATTTGAAACTGAACTTGCAGTGGCAGAGTCTGATCTTATTTCAGCGGAAACAGCCTTAAAAAACAGTGAAGTAAGATTAAATAAAATACTGAATTTAAAACAGGATACAAAACATTCATACGAAGATTTAGATTCCTTAAAAGCAAAATTTAGCCAAGTTAAAATTCCGATGAAAGAGATGACTTATAATGATAGTTTGAGATTAAAAGTTACTGAACATTTTATAGATGGTGCTTTAAATAATTCAAATAACTTAAAAATAGCCGAGAATAAAATAGAGGATATTGACAGTCAATATAAAGCTGCATCACGTTCAAGATACCTTCCTGATGTTGAAGGTTTCGCAAGATATAATAAAAATAACATAGGTTCTTCAGGAAAAGATTCTGAAAATGATATAGAAAATTATTGGAGTGCTGGGGTAGGAGTGAGTTTACCACTATTTACAAGTGGAGAGATTCATTACAGAAAGAAGAGTTTAGAATCAGAAAAGGAAGCTGTTAGCTATGAGAAGTCAAATGTAGAAAATAGTGTAGAAAGAGATATGAATGTAGAGATGAACAGATTAATAGGTTCATATAATCAAATTTTAACTACAGAATCAGCAAAGAATGCCTCTAAAAAATATTTAGATATAAGTATAAATCAATATAAGATTGGAAGTATTAATATTACTGATTTATTAGAAGCTAAAAATACATATGTGGCAGCTGAAATGAATAATTTAATTGCAAACTATAGATTGTTTAATTCTCAAGTAGCAGTTGAGAAAACTTATGGTGAATATTTATTCTTAAAAAATGATGCTGAAAAAAGAACTATAAATGAAGAGTTAAAATCTCTTCTTAAAAATTAGGGGTGAAAAATGAAAAAAATATTCATATTGATGTCAATGGTATCTCTATTTGTTGGTTGTGGAAAAGATAAAGAAAAAATAAATTTAGATTTACCAATAAGACCAGTTAACTATGTAGTTGTTCAAGATGAACAAATATATAAAGAAAAAGAGTTTTCAGGGAATATAGTTCCTGAAGTTTTATCAGAACTTAGTTTCAGAGTTTCAGGTAATATTAAAGAGAGGTTAGTAGATTTAGGAGAGAAAGTAGAAACAGGGGATGTTTTAGCAATATTAGATCCAACTGATTATCAATTAAACTATAATAGAGCAGACGCTCTATATAGAAATGCTAAATCAACATTTGAAAGAGATAGAGTATTATACTTAGAAAACAGCATTTCAAAAGCTGAATATGAGAGATCACAAGCCGATTATAGAGCTAAGGAAGCAGAAGCTAACTATGCAAAACAGCAGCTATCGTATACAAGGTTAGTTGCAACAGCTCCAGGTGAAATAGCAAAAGTAGAAGCAGAGATTAACCAAACAGTATCACCAGGGCAACCTATTTTCACATTAAATGAAATAGGAGGATTAGAAGTAGAGTTTACAGTTCCAGATTTAAATATAAATAATATGAAACTTAATCAAGAAGTTGAAATTGTAGTTATCGCAACTGGAGAAAAAGTAAAAGGCGTAATATCAAATATAGGTTCTATATCAAGTGCTTATGGAAAGACATATCCAATAAAAGCTAAAGTTTTAAATTATTCTGAAACTATAAAACCTGGAATGATTGTTAATTTAAAACTTAAACTTGATTCACAAGAGGGAAGAACAGTGCCAGCAATATCAGTTCTTATGGATGAAAGTGGTCATAAATATGTATATGTAGTTGAAAATATAAAAGATGGTGTAGGTTCCATAGCTAAGAGAAAAGTTCAGTTAGGTGGAGCTTCAACAAAAAATATTGAGATTAAAGAGGGATTAAAAACAGGAGATTTTGTAGTTACAGATGGTGCTACAGTAGTTTATGAAGGACAAAAGGTAAAACTGGGAGAAAAGGGGGAATAATATATGAGTTTAACAGAATTAGCGCTGAAAAATAAGCTAAGTACTTATTTATTAGTAGCCCTAATGTGTGTATTTGGTGTTATGTCATATTTATCCGCAGAAAAAGCTGAAGACCCAGGGTATACAGTAAAAACAGCAATTATAACTACAAAATGGCCAGGTGCAACTGCAGAGCAAGTAGCAGAACTTGTAAGTAAAAAAATAGAACAGGAAGTTAGTACATTAGATTCTTTAGATTATGTATACTCAAAAAATACTCCAGGTGAGTCTAATGTATATGTAAATTTAAAAGCAAAATATTGGGAGACTTTTGAACCATTTCAAGAGTTAATGAATAAAGTTAGCAGTTTTGTGGTACTTCCACCAGATGCAAGTAAACCGATTATTAATGTATATTTTGGTAATATATATGGAACAGTTTTAACAATACAAAGTGATACAGTATCTCCAGAAAAACTATATGAATATAGTGAGGATTTAAAAAAGGAACTTTTTTTCAATGTACCTGAGATTGCAGAAGTTAAAATTTATGGTAGACAAAATGAGATGATTTACATTGATATAGATAATGATAAATTAATTGAATCTGGAATAACAATTACTGAAATTACAAAAAATTTACAAGAAGCAAATTTATTAACTGAAGGTGGAACAATTCAGTATATGAATGATAGAATAATTGTAAATCCGTCAGGGACTTTTAAAAATATAGATCAAATAGGTGATGTTGTTTTTCATAATGAAGGAAAACAAGGACGTGTATATTTAAAAGAGTTAGCGACAATAAGAAAAGGTTATGAAAAACCTACAAAATTAGTTACTTACAGCCAGGACAAGCATGCAATAGTTTTAGGAATAGCTCTCAGCAAAGGTTCTAATATCATAAAATTGAGAGAGGGAGTAGAAAAAACTGTTGAAAATTATAAAAATAAGTTACCTTTAGGTATAGATATTAGTTTTGCTTATAATCAAGGAAGTCTTGTTCAGGACAAAATATCAGGGTTCATATCAAGTTTACTGCAAGCTATCATAATTATAGTTGCAGTTATGTTAGTGTTCTTAGGAATGAAAACAGGACTTATAATTGCATCTTTAACTCCTACATCAATAGCTGCTACATTTATAGTGATGTCAATTATGGATTATGGAATAAACAAGATGACTTTAGCAGGGCTTATAATAGCCTTGGGTATGCTAGTTGATACTGCTGTTGTTATGTCAGAGAATATAACTGTTTTATGTCAAAAAGGGATGGAAAAAAGAGCTGCTTGTATAAAATCTGCTAATGATTTAGCAATTCCACTATTTACTGGAGCACTTACAACTTGTGCTGCAATGATCCCTATTATAGTTAATAAAGAGACTATGGGACAATATGTTGGTCCGATGGCAATGGTTGTTATAATAGCTCTAATGGTTTCTTGGGGAATAAATCAAACATTTATACCATTAGTTTGTTATGATTTTTTAGATCCCAATGAATCAAAAGTGATAGATTATGAAAAAGATTCAATGTACATAAAATATAGAAGCGCATTATTGTTTGCAGTAAAAAATAAAAAAATTATGGTGATGGCTTCAATAGGTACATTTGTTTTAGGAGCATTTTTATTTACATTTATTAATAAAAATTTCTTACCAGATTCAGATAATCCTACAATGGCAACTTATATAAGGATGCCAAAAGGGACTTCAATAGAGACAACAGAACAACTGGTAAAAGAGCTGAATAAATATATAAAAGAGAACCACTTTGTAGGGGATGTAAAACCAGCACCACCAACAATTTTAGACTATATCCTTACAGGTGGAATAACAAAAGTATATGAGAAAGATGGTGTTTTAGGATGGGTATCATATGTTGGAGCTGGTGGTCCTAAATTTACTTTAGGATATACTCCAGAAGTTACTCTTCCAGAGTATGCTTTTATCTTAACGAAAGTGACTGATTATAAACTTATACCTAAATATGCGTCGTATATTAATACATTTTTACAAGAAAAATATCCTAGTGTAACAGTATCGACAAAAGGGTTACAAACAGGACCTGTTTTTGAATGGGATATGTCGTATGTCTTATCTTCTAAAGATAAATTGGTTTTAGAAAATGTAAAAGAAGAGATTATGACAAAATTTAGAAGTGTTGAAGGGGTAAGAGTTGTAAATGAGTCTGCAGGAAATAAAGTTCCAGAGATAGTTATAGATATAGATTATAATAAAGCTCAGTTGGCTGGACTTTCAACAAGACAAATAGCTGATGCACTAAAGTATAGTCTAAAAGGTTATAATGCAACACTGTTTTATGATTTCAATGCTCCACCTGAAAGTACAATGATTCCTATTACAATAAGTGGAACGAAGGATTACAAAGATAAACTTCAACTTCTTGGAAGTATAATTTTACAAAATGAGAATGGACAAAAAATTCCATTACAGCAAGTTGCTAAATTATCTTTAAATTATGAAAAAAGCTTTGTTTATAAAAGAAATATGGAAAACGCTATATTAATAAATGTGGGAACTGATATAGGGTATACAGGAACAGATGTAAACAATATAATAAAACCATGGATAGAAGAGAGAATTAAAAATAGTTGGGAACCTCAAGGTGTAAAATTTGAACTAAATGATGTTTTAAGAACATCAAGTGATAATAAAAAAGGGGTAATGGGTGCAACACCTATTGCAATGCTTGTGGTAGCTTTAATAGTTATAGTTCAATTTAACTCTATAAAAAAAGGTATGATAATAATGGCTACAATTCCATTAACTATTTTAGGGTGTGCTATAGGTCTTCTTGTAACAGGATTAGACTTTGGGTTTATGCCTTTAGTAGGAATTATATCTCTAGCTGGAATTATAGTTAACCAAGCTATTATAATGCTGGATACTTTCCAAGTTTTAGAGATAACACTGAATGGTGATATTAAAAATGCGATGATTATAGGAAGTCAGGACAGATTAAGACCAATACTTCTTACAACATACACAACTTTAATAGGGTTATTCCCTTTATATCTGTTTGGAGGGCCACTTTTTGAAGGTTTAGCAGCAGTTTTAATAATGGGATTAACATTTGGAACTGCTTTAACTCTATTAGTAATACCATCACTATATTCAATTGTGTACAAAGTAGATTTTTCTACATATGAATATAAAGGTACAGCAGTTTTGGAAGATGCATTGTCAGCTGAAAAATTAGCAAATGAAGAGAAAAATTAATACAGTTAATAGACAGTTAGTACAATGATTTAATATTTGAATATAATATGGGGGAAGCTTTTACAGGTAGTGAAAACCGCTACTAGTTAAGGGTTTCCCTATGTTTTTTATAAAAAAAACATAAAAACAAGTTCTTTTTAAGGGGAAATTGTTCTAAAAATAGTTAAAAAGTATGTTTTAAACATTTTTTTTATTAAAAAAGCTTTATTTTAATTTAAAATGCTGTATAATATGAATTAGGGAAACTAATAGTTTTTTAATTATTCGGAGGTGTAGATTTTTGAAAGTTATATTAGGTCAAGGAAAGTTAAGTATTGAAGATGTGGTAAATGTATGCAGAAATGGCTTTAAAGTTGAAATAGCTGAGGAAGCTGTAGTAAGAATGCAAAAAGCAAGAGATTTAGTTGAAAGATATGTTAACGAAGGGAAGATCGCTTATGGAATTACAACAGGATTTGGGAAATTTTCTGATGTAATTATTTCGAAAGAGGAAACTGAACAGTTACAAAAAAACTTAATTATAAGTCATTCATGTGGAGTAGGAAACCCACTATCTATAGAAAACGCTCGTGCAATAATGCTTTTAAGAGTTAATAACTTTACAAGAGGGCATTCAGGAATAAGAATTTCAACAGCTGATAAGATTGTTGAACTATTAAATAAAGGTGTAACACCATTTATCCCTGAAAAAGGATCGTTAGGAGCTTCAGGAGATTTAGCACCATTATCTCATATGGTATTAGTTTTATTAGGATTAGGAAAAGCTTATTATAATGGAGAGTTATATGAGGGAGCTGAGGCTTTAGCAAAAGCTGGAATAGAGCCATTAGCATCTCTTTCTTCAAAAGAGGGATTAGCTTTAATAAACGGTACTCAAGCTATGACTGGAATCGGAGCTATAACTATATATGATGCAATAAATTTAATGAAACATTTAGACATTGCTGCTTCATTAACAATGGAATCTTTAAATGGAATTAGATGTGCAATGGATCACAAACTTCATGAAGTAAGAGGGCACCAAGGACAAATAGATAGTGCTAAGAATATTTTAAGAATAATAGAGGGAAGTTCTTCAATAACAAACCAAGGTGATGTAAGAGTACAAGATCCATATACATTACGTTGTACACCTCAAGTTCACGGAGCAAGTAAAGATGCTTTAAATTATGTAAGAGAAAAAATTGAGATAGAGATTAATGCTGTAACAGATAATCCAATTATATTCCCTGATTTTGACCAAGTTTTATCAGGTGGAAACTTCCATGGACAGCCAATGGCATTACCATTTGACTTTTTAGGAATAGCTCTTGCAGAGATGGCTAACATATCAGAAAGAAGATTAGAAAGATTAGTAAATCCTAACTTAAACTTTGGACTTCCTGCTTTCTTAGTAGAAAACGGAGGAGTAAACTCTGGATTTATGATAGTTCAATATAGTGCTGCAGCTTTAGTATCAGAAAATAAAGTTTTAGCACACCCAGCTTCAGTTGACTCAATTCCATCATCAGCTAACCAAGAAGATCATGTTTCTATGGGAACAATCGCTTCAAGAAAAGCAAGAGAGATTATGGAAAACGCAAGAAAAGTTATATCTATGGAGATTTTAGCAGCTTGCCAAGGTATTGATTTAAGAAAAGTTGAAAAATTAGGAAAAGGATCAAAAGTTGCTTACGACATAGTTAGAGAGAATGTTACTTACTATGATAAAGATAGAGTTATGTATTTAGATATCAATAAAGTAGAAGAGATCGTTATGGGTAATTCTATTGTAGACAAAGTTGAAAAAACAATTGGAAATTTAGCAGTTTAATAGTATAATTTATATAGCAGAGAGTTCTGTAAGTAAAAAATAATAGAAGGCGATTAAATATTAATTATTTAATCGTCTTTTTAAACTTGGTGAGGAGAGCGAATATGTATAAAAAAAATATTGAAGAGGTATTAGAAAGTTTAGAAACAAGTTTAAATGGGATTAAAAGTGAAAATTTAGACAAACTTGTAGCAAAATATGGTTATAATGAGTTACAAGAAAAAGGAAAAGCCACAGTATGGGAGCTTTTTTTAGAATCTTTTAAAGATCCGTTAGTTATAATTTTATTAATTGCAGCCAGTGTACAAATCGCTACAGGGCACTTAGTTGACTCTTTAATAATTTTATCTGTTTTAATACTTAATTCAATTATTGGAGTTGTACAAGCTAAAAAAGCTGAAGGCTCTTTAGAAAAGTTAAAGCAACTATCTCAGCCAAATGTTAAAGTTTTAAGAGATGGAGAAAAAAAAATTGTTTCCATGAAAGAGTTGTTTCCTGGGGATATAGTTATATTAGATGCAGGAGATTTTATTCCAGCTGATGGAAGAGTTGTAGATGCTAATACACTGAAAGTCATGGAAGGGATTTTAACTGGAGAATCAGAACCAGTATTAAAATTTTGCGATACAATAGATAAAGAGTCATCTTTAGGTGATAGAAAAAATATGGTGTATTCAGGGACTATGGTAGTTTATGGAAGAGGCTCTTTTGTAGTTACTGAAACTGGTATGAATACAGAGATTGGAAAAATAGCTAAATTATTAGATAGCGTAGAAAGTGGTTTAACTCCATTACAGAAAAACTTAGAAAAATTTACTCAAAAATTAGGTATAGGGATTTTAGGGATGTCTATATTAATATTTGCGGTAATAGTTACAAAAGGGTTGTTAGGAGATAAAACACAAGCTTTATTTCCTTTATTATTAAATGCTTTCATGTTTTCTGTAGCAGTGGCAGTAGCAGCTATTCCAGAAGCGTTATCTTCAATTGTAACAATTGTGCTGTCTTTTGGAACGGGAATAATGGCTAAAAAACATGCGATAATTAGAAAACTTTCAGCAGTTGAAACTTTAGGATCTACCTCTATTATATGTACAGATAAAACAGGAACTTTAACTCAAAATAAAATGACAGTAGTTAATACATTTTTAAAAGGGGTAGAAGTAGCTGATTTTGAAAAAAATATTGAGACATTAGAGCAGGAATCACTTTATTTAATTGGACTCGTTGCAGCAAATGACTCTCAAATCTCTTTAGATGGAAAAGAGATAGGAGATCCTACTGAGGTTGCGCTGATACATTTTGCAATAAAACATGGAATAAATATAACAGAACTTAGAGAAAAATATAAAAGAGTAAATGAATTACCTTTTGATTCAGATAGAAAACTTATGAGTACGTTAAATCAAGTTGGAGATAAAAAAATAATCTTCTGTAAAGGAGCTCCAGACGTAGTATTTTCACGTACAACAAAACTTATGGTAAATGGCAACACAGTTCAAGCAACAGAAGAAAAGTTAAATGTATATAGAGAGAAAAATGAAGAGTTTTCAAAAGAAGCTTTAAGAGTTTTAGGGATAACATTTAAAATAGTTGAGGATGAAAAAGTTGAGTTATCATTAGAAGATGAATATGAATTAACACTAATAGGTCTAGTTGCTATAATAGATCCTCCAAGAGAAGAGGTATATGAAGCAATTAAGGAAGCTAAAAAAGCGGGAATAAGACCTATTATGATAACAGGGGATCATAAAACAACAGCAGCAGCTATAGCTAGAGATATTGGTCTTATGTCTTTAGGGGAAAAAGCTTTAACAGGTCAAGAATTAGATGCTTTAACAGAGGAAGAGTTAGATAGAGAGCTAGAAAATGTAACTGTATATGCTAGAGTTTCTCCAGAAAATAAGATTAGAATAGTAAAAGCTTGGCAGAAAAAAGGAAAAATAACAGCAATGACAGGGGATGGAGTAAATGATGCTCCAGCTCTTAAGCAAGCAGATATTGGAATAGCTATGGGAACTGGAACAGATGTTGCAAAAGACTCAGCTGCTATGATTTTAACTGATGATAATTTCGTAAGTATAGTAAGTGCAATAGAGATTGGTAGAACTGTATATTCAAATATAAAAAAATCAATAACATATCTTTTTGTAGGGAATTTAGGTGCTATTTTAGCTATTTTATATGCGTTATTTGCAGGTTGGAGCTCTCCTTTTACTGCATTACAGCTACTATTTATAAATTTAGTTAATGACTCTTTACCGGCAATTGCCTTAGGACTTGAGCCTTCAGAAGAGAATATAATGAGTCATAAACCAAGAGAAGCAAATAAACCACTGTTTGATAAAAAAAGTTATGGAATTATCTTTTTAAGAGGACTGCTAATTGCAATTGTAACTATTGTTGCACAGCATATTGGTGGAGAAGACAGCTTAATGGGAATGTCTATGGCCTTTACAACTCTTATTTTTGCTAGAACACTTCAAACTTTACCAGGAAGAAGTGAAGAGAAGACTGCAGTAAGTTTAGGGTTATTAAAAAACAAATATACTCTTATAGCAATAGTTGTTTGTTTTACAATGTATTCAATTGTTTTATACCCTGGAGTAAGAGCATATTTTAACATAGCTCCTGAGTTTGGATCTGAGCAGTTAGGAATCTGTTTAGGATTAGCTCTAGTATCAACAGTATTGATGGAGTTAGAGAAAGTATTTAAAGGTGAAAAATAAATTTATATAATGAGGAAAGAAATGTTGAAATGTCCAAATTGCAATGAAGTATTAAAAAAAATTAATAAGAGTTATATATGTGAAAACAATCACACTTTTGATATATCAAAGTATGGACATACTAATCTACTCTTATCTAATCAAAAAAACAGTAAGATGCCTGGAGATAATAAAGATATGGTTTTAGCCAGAAAAATGTTTCTAGAAGAGGGTAATTATAGTGGTATCTCTAATAAAGTTAATGAATTAGTGGATTTTTATATCCATGAAAAATTAGAAAAAGCATCTGAAATAAATGTTTTAGATACTGGGTGTGGGGAAGGTTATTATACAGAAAGATTAAGAAAAAGTTTAGAAGAAAAAGAGGTAGGTTGTAAAATAAATATTTATGGGTTAGATATCTCTAAGGAAGCTATAATAACTGCAGCTAAAGCATATAAAAAAATAGAGTGGTTAGTTGCTAGTGCTACACACCTTCCTTTTCAAAATGAAAGCTTAGATTTCATAATTTGTATGTTTGCAAAGATAGCCCCTGAAGAAAAAATTAGGTGCTTAAAAAAAGGTGGGAAACTTATAGTGGTTTCCACTGGTGAGAATCACCTTCAAGAGCTGAAACAAGTAGTTTACGATGAAGTAAAAAAAGATTTTTACCTTCCTGCTTTAGATGAAAATTTAAAAGAGTTTAAACATTTAAAAACAGTTAATACAAGCTACAAAACTTTAATTGGAAAGAGCAGCAGTATAGAAAATCTATTTAATATGACACCTTATAGATGGAGAAGCCCTGAGAGGGGAGTGAAAAAATTATTTTCACTAAGTGAGCTTGAAGTAACAGTGGAAGTTAATATAGATATTTTTGAAAAAAATTAAATTTAAAAGAGATACTCCAAAAAAGAGTATCTCTTTTGCTATGTATTAAATGAAAACAGTTATTAATTTTTAATTTATACCTTTAATTAGACAATAGAGTAGCTGTTATGATATAATACGGATTGAAATATATAATTTTAAGTAAATTGGAAGGGGATTGAATTTATGGATAAAATCTTTGAATTAGTTAGGAAAAAATTGAATTTAAAATTGGAACAGATTGTAAAAACAATGGAATTAATTGATGGTGGAGCAACTATACCCTTTATTTCCCGTTATAGAAAAGAGGTAACAGGAAGTTTAGATGAAGTTGAAATTGAAAATATCCAAAATGAAGTTCAATATTTAAGAAACTTAGAATCTAGAAAAGAAGAGATCATTAGATTAATAGATGAACAAGGAAAAATGACAGATGAATTAAAAAAAGCAATAGAAAATTCAAAAATACTACAAGAGTTAGAAGATCTGTATTTCCCTTATAGAAAGAAAAGAAAAACAAAAGCTGATATAGCTAGAGAGAAAGGATTAGAGCCTTTATCATCTTTAATATTGTTAGAAAATAATTTTGAAACTCTTATGGAAAAGGCTAAAGAATTTTTAACAGATGAAGTTTTAACTGTGGAAGAGGCTTTAGAAGGAGCTAAGCTTATTTTAGCTGAAGAAATTTCAGAAGTTGCTGAATATAGAGAAAAAACGAGAGAGGATATCCTAAAAGAGGGAATTTTATTTTCAAAAGAGACTAAAAAAGCAAAAGAGTTAGATGAGAAAAAAGTATATGTAGATTATTATAATTATCAAGAAGTAGTTGCTAAAATTCCAGCACATAGAATTTTAGCGGTTAATCGTGGCGAAAATGAAGATATACTGAGTGTTTCTATAAAATTTGAAGATTTAAAAAAAGAACAGGTAGAACAAGGAATTTTAAATAAGTATTTTAGTGATAATAAAAATTTAATTGAGATAAAAAAAGAGATTGTAAAAGATTCATTGGATAGACTATTATTTCCATCTGTAGAAAGAGAAGTGAGAAATATTCTTACGGAAAAAGCTGAAGAGCAATCAATAAATATTTTCAAACTTAATTTAAAAAACTTATTAATGCAATCACCTTTAAAAGACATGGTTGTAATGGCTTTAGACCCTGGTTATAGAACAGGTTGTAAAGTTGCTATTATTAATAAAGAAGGTTTTTTTGTACATTATGATGTGTTTTTCTTAGTTGAAGCAATGCATAATCCGGCACAATTGGAAAAAGCTAAAAAATCAATTATAAATTACATCAATAAATATGGTATAGATATTATAGCAATAGGAAATGGAACAGCTTCTCGTGAAACAGAGAGTTTTGTAGCTGGAGTTTTAAAAGAAGTGGATAAACCAGTAAAATATTTAATAGTGAATGAAGCTGGAGCTTCTATATACTCAGCTTCAAAAATTGCAGCAGAAGAATTTCCAGATTTAGATGTTACAGTTAGAGGGGCTATCTCTATTGGAAGAAGAATACAGGACCCTATGGCAGAATTAGTAAAAATAGATCCAAAATCAATAGGTATTGGGATGTATCAACATGATGTAAACCAGAAAAAGTTGGAAGAATCATTAGATAATGTTATAGAATCTGTTGTTAATAATGTTGGAGTTGCAGTAAATACAGCCTCTTGGGCACTATTATCTCATGTATCAGGGATAAAGAAAAATATAGCAAAAAATATTGTAGATTATAGAAAAGAGAATGGAGACTTTAAAAATAGAAAAGAGCTCCTAAAAGTTAAAGGATTGGGTGCCAAAGCATATGAACAGATGGCAGGATTCTTAGTTATTCAAGAGGGAAAAGATATTTTAGATGGGACGATTATTCACCCGGAATCTTACCATATAGCAGAAGAGATTTTAGAAAAAGCCGGTTCATCTTTAAAAGAGTATTCAAAAGATATTGCAGTTTCTAGAGAAAAGATACAAAAAATTAATTACGCCCAGTTTGCTGAAGAAAAATCTTATGGAATAGAAACGGTAAAAGATATATATGATGCTTTGATAAGGGATAGAAGAGACCCAAGAGAGAATTTTGATAAACCTCTTTTAAAATCAGATGTTTTAAAAATAGATGATTTAAAAATTGGCATGGATATAGAAGGGACAGTTAGAAATGTAGTTGCTTTTGGAGCTTTTGTGGATATAGGGTTAAAAAATGATGCCCTTTTACATATTTCAGATATTTCAGATAAGTTTGTAAAAGATCCATCTACAGAGCTATCAGTTGGTCAGATAATAAAAGTTAAGATTAAAACAATAGATATAGAAAGACAAAGGGTAGGTTTAACAAGAAAAGGATGTTAAATGATGAAATTTGAAAAAAATTCTTTAGTATTAAAAATAATTTTCTATAATAATTTAGGGATTGTGCTGTCTACAATATTGTTATCTTTTATTTTGATTTTTTCAGATTTTAAGGCAAGAGAGAGTGAATTTGAAAAAAACAGTGTTGAAAAAATAAAACTTTTAGAGAAAGCTTATAATAACCACTTAGAAACAATGGAAGATGATATACAAAAAATTTTAAGTGAAGTATCTATAGTTGAAAATTTTGATGATGAACAAAATAAAGAGGTTTATAAAAAATATAGTGAAGACATAATGGCGAAACTCCTAAAGCAGGATATAGGAAATTATTTTCATGCAATTATTACTATAACAGACTCAGAGGGGAATATTTTATCTGAGAGCGGGAATAACGAAAAAAATATATATTTAGGAATAAAAAAAGATATATTTTTAGAGATGAAAAAAGAGAGAGAGGATTTAGACGGAAACCATTATATTGAAAGTATAAATGGGAAAAATTATTTCAGAGTATATTTTCCTCACTATTTAAAAACAGGAAAAAGATTTATTATTATTACTGTTCCTTTGAATTATAATACTTTAGAGATTTTAAAAGACAGCATTCAACTTGGTGATAATGATAAAATATTTACTTTGTCAACAAATGGGTATTATTCAGGAGATTTTTCCTATAGAAAGCAGAATACAGGAATGAATCTTAATTCAGTGGAGAAAAATTATAGAAAAAATGAAAAATTTGATTTTCAGGACATGTTAATTGATGGGAAAAAATATTTAACAGGGTTGTATATATTAAAAAATCCAGACGAAAATTACAAAGGTGCTATAGGTATTTCTTTTTCAAAAGAGCAGCTAATAATGTTGAAAGAAAGAAATGTATTTATAGTAATTTTGATAATCTCTCTTTACATAATTATAGGAAGCGGACTGACAAAAAGATTTTTTACTAAATTATTAAAACCCCTTCAAGAGCTGACAGAGGGAACAGAGGAGATAGTAAAAGGGAACTATGACTATTGCTTTAAAGTTGAAGGAACAGGAGAGGTAAAACAGATAGGATTGTCTCTAAAAAAAATGTTAGGAGAGATTAAATCAAATCGTGAAAAGTTATTATTGCAAAATAATAAATTAAATGAAATTATTTTTAGAACAGAAGCAATTGAAAGAATACTGATGGGGTTACATATTGAAACAGATATGGTTAATGCCATTAATGATATAATGAAAGCTCTAACTTCTGATATGGGATTAGGGTATAGCAGAGCTATGTATTTTAGATACAGTAGAGAGTTAGATTGTTTTTTAGGAGATAAAACAAGAGTAAATAATAGTTTGACAGATGAGGCTTTACAGGATTTAAAAAAGGGGTTTAGTTTCCAAATAAAAGAGCTTGAAAGTTTGGTTAAATCAATAAAAATCCCATACTCTCCTAATAATCTCATTGGGAAATCTTTAAAAGAGAAAAGGATTATTTACTTTAATGAAAAAGGGTATAAATATGAATTAGGAAATACACTTTTTAAAGGATTGGGAGTAGATAAATTCATGATACTGCCTATTTACGCTAAAAATAGGAATTATGGAGTAATAGTTGTAGATTATTTTGGAAAAAATAATAAGATATCTCATGATGAATTTGAACTGATAAAACTATTGATAATAAATTTAACAATTAGAATTAGCAATAAGATAACAGAAGAGGAAAGAGTTGATGGAGAGAGAGAGAATACTATCAGAAAATTAACTGAAAGATTCTTAGGGGAAAGAGAGAAATATATAAGCAGTGTTCATGCCGTTTTCAATGGTTATAGAAAAGGGGAAACAAATCTTGAACCTAGAATAAAAGTTGTAGAAACTATTTTAGCGAAATTGACTAGAGAGAATAAAGTGTTAAAAGAGTATTCAGAGTTAGGTTTGACTGAACCTGAGTATATTGATTTAGAATCTATATTCAATGAGATAAAGAAAGAAAATTACGAAGAATCTAAAAAACTAGGAGTAACAATATCGATATTTGTAAATTATACAGGGAGAGTTTTTGGGAATAGAAAGGATCTAAAAAAAGCTTTTTATGAGATAATGAAAAATTCATATTATGCCCTTTTGAAATCTGAAAACTTAGATCGTAAAATTAATATAATAATATCTAAAGATAAAAATATTGATAAAGTAAAAATAAATATTATGGATAATGGTGTAGGGATAAAACCAGAACAAATAGAAAAAATATATGAACCGTTTTTAACTGTAGATGGCAATCCACCTGGATTAGGTTTATCATTAGTTTATAGAGTAATAAAAGAACATCAAGGAGTAATAAAGTTTTTTTCTAAATATAAAGAAGGAACAGATGTAAAAATAACTTTAAATGCATACAAGGAGGAAAGATACTAAAATGGAAAAAAAGGACTACGGGGTTACATTGAATTTGCCAAAAACTAATTTTCAGATGAAAGGAAATTTACCTGCAAAGGAGCCTGGATTTATTGCAAAATGGAATGAGAATAAAATTTATGAAAAATCAAATATAGAGGGGAGAAGAGAGTTTGTTCTTCACGATGGACCTCCTTATGCAAATGGAAATATTCACATAGGACATGCACTTAATAAAATATTAAAAGATATCATTTTAAAGCATAAAAGATTAACAGGTTATAATGCTCCATATATTCCAGGATGGGATACACATGGATTACCTATTGAGCATAAAGTTTCTGAAGAGTTAGGGGAAAAAATGAAATCAATGACTCAAGATGAAATTAGAGATAAATGTGCAGAGTATGCAAAAAAATGGGTTCAAATTCAAAAGGAAGGGTTTATTAGACTTGGTATCTTAGGAGATTGGGAGAATCCATATTTAACTTTAAACCCTGAATATGAGGCTAAACAGTTAGAAGTTTTTGCAGAGTTATATGAAAATGGGTATATTTTTAAGGGGTTAAAGCCAATTTATTGGTCGCCAGTTTCAGAAACTGCTTTAGCGGAAGCTGAAATTGAATATAAAAATCATACATCAACATCAGTATATGTGAAAATGGAAGCTAACCCAGATGCTTTAGAAAAATTAGGATTAGATTCAGCTTCATTTGTAATTTGGACAACTACTCCTTGGACTCTTCCAGCAAATACAGGGATCTGTTTAAATGCAGAGTTTGAGTATGGAGTATATGAAACAGAAAAAGGAAATTTAATTTTGGCAAAAGAGCTTGCAGATAAAGCTTTTGGAGAAATTGGAATAAAAGATTATAAATTAATAAAAGAGTTTTTAGGGGAGTTCTTAGAAAAAGTTACATATAAGCACCCATTCTTAGAAAGAGATGGGATGGTTATTTTAGGAAATCACGTAACATTAGGAGCAGGATCAGGGTGTGTTCATACAGCGCCAGGTCACGGTCAAGATGACTATGTAGCAGGAACTAGATATGGTCTTCCAGTTATCTCTCCTGTAAATAATAAAGGTGTAATGACAGATGAAGCAGGTAAATATTCAGGACTTTTCTATGCTAAAGCCAATAAAGCGATTTGTGAAGATTTAGCTGAAAGTGGTCATTTACTGCAAGAAGCTAAAATAGAGCACTCATATCCACATGATTGGAGAACAAAGACTCCAGTAATATTCAGAGCTACTGAGCAGTGGTTTGTAAGAGCAGAAGGATCAGATTTAAGAGAGAAAGCTTTAAAAGCTTTAGATTCGGTAGAGTTTATTCCTGAATGGGGAAGAAATAGAATAGGATCAATGTTAGAGACAAGACCAGATTGGTGTATCTCAAGACAAAGAACATGGGGAGTGCCTATTCCTATTTTCTATAATGAAAAAACTGGAGCAGAAATTTTTAATAGAGATATTATAAATAGAGTAATAGATATAGTTAAAGTGCAAGGAACAAATGCATGGATAAGAATGTCTGCAGAAGAGTTAATAGGGGAAGAGTTATTAGTTAAATATAACTTAAAAGGAATAGAACTAAGAAAAGAAACTAATATAATGGATGTTTGGTTTGATTCAGGAACATCACACAGGGCAGTTTTAGAACCTAGAGGTCTGCATAGACCAGCAGATTTATATTTAGAAGGTTCAGATCAGCATAGAGGATGGTTTCAAACATCACTTCTTACTTCAATAGGGTCAACTCATGATGCACCATTTAAAACAATATTAACACATGGATTTGTTAATGATGGTAATGGTAGAAAAATGTCTAAATCAGTTGGAAATGTAGTTGCTCCTGAAGATATCATTAAAGTGTATGGAGCTGATATTTTAAGATTATGGTGTGCTTCAGTAGATTATAGTGAAGATGTAAAAATTTCTGATAATATAGTTAAACAGATGGCAGAATCATATAGAAGAGTAAGAAATACAGCAAGATACATCTTAGGAAATACATTTGATTTTGATCCTACAAAGGATAAAGTTGCATACTCTGATTTATTAGAAGAGGATAAATGGGCTTTAAATAAATTAGAGAGATTAAAAAGAACAGTAACAGAAGCATATTCTAAATATGAATTCTATAACCTGTTCCAAGAGATCCATTATTTTGCAGGAATAGATATGTCAGCATTCTACTTAGATATCATAAAAGATAGATTATATGCTGAGAAAGCAGATTCAAAAGAGAGAAGATCAGCTCAAACAGTTATGTATGAGATATTACTGACATTAACTAAGATGATTGCCCCTGTTTTATCATTTACAGCAGAAGAGATTTGGGATAATTTACCAGAGTCAATGAAAGATGCTGAGTCTGTATTATTAACAAAATGGTATGAAAATAATGACCTTTGGATTGATGATTCTCTAGAAGAAAAATGGAATAATATTTCAAAAATAAGAAAAGATGTTAATAAATATTTAGAGGTAGCAAGACAAGGAGAAAACAAGATAATTGGAAACTCTTTAGATGCAAAGGTTGAATTATATTCAGATAATGCAGAGTTTGCTAAATTTATAAAAGAGAATAGAGCACTTCTTGAACTTGCAACTATAGTTTCAGAAGTAAAAATTGTAGAAGCAAAAGATGATACTTTTGTTAAAGGTGAAGAGAATCCAGATATGTATGTAAGAGTTTCTCATGCTGATGGAGAAAAGTGTGAAAGATGTTGGAAGTACTCTACACAACTTGGAACAAATAAAGAGCATGCAGATTTATGCCCAAGATGTACAGGAGTAATGTTATAAAGGGGAAGTGTAAGTGATATATATAATTTTAATATCTATTCTTATAGGTTTAGATCAGATTAGTAAACAAATGATTGTAAATAGATTTTCTTTAGGAGAAACTTTTCCCATAGTGGAAGAGTTTTTCCACTTAACATACGTTAGAAATAAAGGGGTAGCATTTGGATTATTTCAAGGTGAAATCAAGATGATTTCAGTATTTACAATAATAGCAGTTATAGGAATAGCTATATACTCTTTAAAATATTTAAGCAAATCATCTAAAATTGAAAAGATGGCTTATACATTTATTTTTTCAGGTGCTATAGGAAATATGTTAGATAGATTAATCAGAGGGTATGTTGTAGATATGTTAGATTTTCAAGGAATCTGGATATATATCTTTAATCTAGCTGATGTATGGATAAATATAGGATTGTTTTTAATTATTATAGATTATTTTATTAGGAGGAACAAAGAATGACATTTCAGGAAATGATATTTGCACTACAAGAGTTTTGGGGAAAACAAGGGTGTATAATAGGAAATCCTTATGATATAGAAACGGGAGCAGGGACATTTAACCCAAATACATTTTTGATGTCTTTAGGTCCAGAGCCTTGGAACGTAGCATATGTTGAGCCATCAAGAAGACCAAAAGATGGAAGATATGGAGAAAATCCTAACAGAGTATATCAGCACCATCAATTTCAAGTAATAATGAAACCATCTCCTCTAAATATTCAAGAGCTTTATTTAGAAAGTTTAAAAGTATTAGGAATAGACCCTAAAAAACATGATATAAGATTTGTTGAAGATGACTGGGAATCTCCAACATTAGGTGCATGGGGACTTGGATGGGAAGTTTGGTTAGATGGAATGGAAGTAACTCAATTCACTTATTTCCAACAAGTTGGAGGATTAGAACTAGAAGTTGTGCCAGCTGAATTGACTTATGGGCTTGAAAGATTAGCACTATATATTCAAAATAAAGAGAATGTATATGATTTAGAGTGGACTAAAGGTGTTAAGTATGGAGAGATGAGATTTCAATATGAATATGAAAATTCAAAATACTCTTTTGAAATTGCAAATTTAGAAAGACACTTTAGATGGTTTGATGATTATGAGCAAGAGGCTATCTTAGCTTTAGATAACGGGTTAGTAATGCCAGGTTATGATTATGTTTTAAAATGTTCACATGTATTTAATGTTTTGGATTCAAGAGGTGCTATTTCAACAACAGAGAGAATGTCATATATCTTAAGAGTTAGAAACTTAGCAAAAAGATGTGCTAAAATATTTGTAGAAAATAGAAGAGCGTTAGGATATCCACTTTTAAAAAAATAAAATAGAGAGGTTGAGTATAGATGAAGTTACTATTTGAAATTGGTATGGAAGAGATACCAGCAAGATTTCTAGACAACTCTTTAGAAGAGTTAAAAGCAAATATGGAAAAAAAACTTAGTGAAAATAGAGTGAAATTTGAAAGTATAAAAACTTTTGGAACTCCAAGAAGATTAGTATTATATGTTGAAGGGGTTGCAGAAAAGCAAGAAGATTTAGATGTGGTTAATATGGGGCCTGCAAAATCAGTGGCTTTTAGTGATTCTGGAGAGGTTTCAAGAGCAGGACTTGGATTTTTAAAATCTCAAGGTGTAGATGTAGATGGAATGACTATAGTGTCTACTCCAAAAGGGGAGTATATAGCTGTAAAAAAATTCATGAAAGGTGGAGACACTGAGAGTTTATTACCAGAGATGTTAAAATCTTTAGTATTAGAGCTTTCTTTTCCAAAATCAATGAAGTGGGCAGATAAAAATACTAGATTTGCAAGACCTTTAAAATGGTTTTTAGCATTTTTAGATAATAAAGTTTTAAACTTTGATATTGAAGGGTTAAAAAGTGGAAATATTTCAAGAGGTCATAGATTCTTTGGGGAAGAGTTTACTATTAACTCAGTAGATGAATATTTTGGTAAAGTAAGAGAAAATAATGTAATAATTGATATTCAAGAAAGAAAAGATTTAATTAAAAAATTAATTGAAGAGAATTGTGTAGAAAAAGGGGAAAGAGCAGTAATAGAAGAGGAACTTTTAAATGAAGTTGCAAATTTAGTAGAATACCCTTTCCCTTTAGTGGGTACTTTTAATTCAGACTTCTTAGAAGTACCTCAAGAAGTATTGATTATCAGTATGCAAGTGCACCAAAGATATTTCCCAATCTTAAATAACGAAGGTAAATTACAGCCTAAATTTATCGTTGTAAGAAATGGTGTAGAGGGTTCTGAATATGTAAGAAAAGGAAATGAAAAAGTTATTTCTGCAAGACTTTCAGATGCAAGATTTTTCTATAATGAAGATTTAAAAGAACCACTTTATAAAAATGTAGAAAAGCTAAAGAGTGTTGTTTATCAGAAAGATTTAGGAACTATTTATAATAAAATAGAGAGAATGCAAGAGATTGCTGAGGTAATAATTAAGCAATGTGGTCTTGAAGATAGAAAAGAGAATATAGAGAGAACAATTCACTTATGTAAAGCTGATTTAGTATCTAACATGATTGGAGAGAAAGAGTTTACAAAGCTTCAAGGGTTTATGGGAGCTGAATATGCAATTAAATCTGGTGAAAGTTCTAAAGTAGCTTTAGGAATAAAAGAGCACTATTATCCAAGATTCCAAGGGGATATGCTGCCTACAGAATTAGAAGGAGCTATTACAGGTATATGCGATAAATTAGATACTTTAGTAGGGTGCTTTGCAGTAGGACTTATTCCAACAGGTTCAAAAGATCCATTTGCTTTAAGAAGAGCAGCACTAGGAATTGTTAATGTAATACTTAACTCTAAATTAGAAATATCACTGCAAGAGATTATTAAATTTACTTTGGATATTTTAGAAAAGAAATCCCTTTTAAAAAGAGAAAAAAGTCTTATTTTATCTGATTTAGAAGAGTTTATGTTAAATAGAATATTAAATGTTTTTGCTGACTTAGGATATTCTAGAGATGTTGTTTCTGCTGTTTTAAATGCTAAACACTTAACATTGTTAGAGATGAGAGATATGGTAGAAGCTTTAGAAACATTGAAAAAAGAGCCGGTAGAGTACAATAAGCTGGTTAATGTTGTAAAAAGAATAGCAAACATCTCTAAAGACTGCAAAGAGGTAAGATTTGTAGAGGATTTACTGAAAGAGCAGGTAGAGAAAGATTTATTCTTCTTTATGGGTGAATTTGAAGATAAACTAGTGGCTTTAAACAATGAGAAAAAATATGTAGAGTATATGAAAGAGATGATTGCTGCTACACCAATAATTGAAAAATATTTTGAAGGTGTTCTTATTATGGATAAAGATGAAGTAATAAAAAACAACAGATTATCTCAAATGAAGATATTAGATGAGATGTTCAATAAAGTTCTTAATTTAAGAGTTTTAGAGAATGTTTTATAATCATTACAAATAATAAAAAGAAACTGTTTATTACAAGAAAAAAATATGATATATTAAATATAAGGTTTATTTAATTTAGGGGGTAGCTAATTTTGTTAGGTACCCCTTTTTTTCTAGGAGGAAAAGGGATGAAATTTTTAGGAGTTATTCCAGCAAGGTATGCTTCAACAAGATTAGAAGCTAAACCATTGAAAGATATAGATGGTCACATAATGATAGAGTGGGTTTATAAAAGGGCTAAAGAATCAAAATTAGATAAAGTTGTTGTTGCAACAGATGATATAAGGATTTATAATTCAGTTATAGAGTTTGGAGGGGAAGCAGTTCTTACAAGAGAGGATCATCAAAATGGGACTAGCAGAATAGCAGAAGTATGCGAAAAAATAGTAGATTATGATGTTATAATAAATGTACAAGGGGATGAACCTTTAATTGAACCAGATATGATAAACTCACTTATAGATGCTTTTAATAATGAGCAAGATTTAATTATGGCAACACTGAAGCATAGATTAACTGAGATGAAAGATATAGAAAACCCTAATGTGGTAAAAGTTGTGGCAGATAAAAATGATTACGCTATCTATTTTTCTAGAAGTATTATTCCATACCCGAGAAATTTAAACATAAATAATTATTTTAAACATGTAGGTATATATGGATATAAATCAATTTTTGTAAAAGAGTATGCTAAAATGGAGTCAACACCACTTGAAAATTCAGAATCTTTAGAGCAGCTAAGGGTATTAGAAAATGGATATAAAATAAAAGTTATTGAGACCCCTTTTGAAATAGTAGGGGTAGATACAGCAGAGGATTTAGAGAAAGTAAGAAAAATAGTGAAAGAGAGAAATATTAAGTTAAAGTAACACAAAATAAGGGAGTTGAATAGCAATGATTAAATATTTGACAAAAATATGCTTCATTATACTTTTATTAATAAATTTATCTTGTACAAACTCTCTATTTAGAAATAATGCACCAAAAAAAGTTGTAAATAGTTATTATGGTGAAAATGGAATGCCAAATTTAAATTATAATTTAGCTTCTAACCCAGAATATTTTCAATTCGTAAATGATACAAAGACTACTCCATTAAGTGGTAAGAATAGTAAAGATTACCTAGCATTTTATAAAAATAAAAATATAAAAGGGTATGGTTCTAGTTCTAATTATTGGAGATGGGAAGTTAGCTATACATCAGCTCAAATTAATTCAGTCATAAATAAAAATTTATATGATTTAGGAGAGAATAGAGGAAAAAATGTGTATACACTAAAAAATGGAAAATGGATTGCAGGAAGAGTTTCTGTTAACCCAGTAGGAACGGTAAAAAATATAAAAGTAGTAAAAAGAGGTCGTTCTGGGGTTGTTATGGATATTTTAGTGGAGGGAAGCAAAGGCAAATTTGTAGTAACAAAAGAGAATAATGTAAGAAAGCTTTTAAGTTTTTCCCCATCCTCTTTAAATGGTACTGGAAGTGTTAAACTTATAGGTAAAAATGGAAAAGCATTGTCAGGTGGTACCACACTTTTCCCCTCTGCATTTTTTTCAGTTGAAAAAAGAAGCTCAGGTTTTAAAATATATGGTGGTGGATTTGGCCATGGTGTAGGGATGCCTCAATGGTCTGTAAAAGATCTAACAAGTGCAGGATACGATTATGATGAGATTTTAGAGAGATATTATCCAAATACTAGGCTCTCTAAAGCCAGTTCAGTAGATGGATTTAGAGGGGATTTAAGAGTTGGAATTACAAGAAACTCTAGACCGGAACATCAAAACATAACAATCTCTTCATGTGGAAAAATTAAATTAAAATCAGGTTGGGGAAGCACATCAGTATCTAAAAATACAAAAATATTATTTGAAATTTGTAACGGAGAAGTAATAGCTAAAGCTAATGGAAAAGTCTTAATGAAATCAAAAGAAAAAATAGAAGTTACCTCTTCTGAAATGGTAAGTGTAAACTCTATTGTAAGAGCTTTAAAGACAAGAATACCTAGTTATAGAGGTAAGTTTGAAGTAACTCCTTATGGTAAAACTTCACTTCTTTTAATAAATGTTATAGATTTAGAAGAGTATCTGCTCCAAGTTGTTGGAAGTGAGATGCCTTTAAGTTTTGGTTTAGAAGCATTAAAAGTGCAAGCTGTAGCTGCAAGAACTTACGCAGTAAATGGTGTTTTAGAGAAAAAATATAAAAAATATAATTTTGATTTAGTAGATACAGTTGCCAGTCAGGTATATAACAATTTAGATGAGTCTGAAGTTGTAAATAAAGCGGTAAAAGCAACAAAAGGAAGAGTATTAACCTATGAAGGGAAAATAATCCCAACTTTCTTTTATTCAACATCAGCAGGATACTCAGCAACTCCACAAGAGATATGGTAATTCCTAAAGAGAGGTAATTATGTTAGATAAAATAGTAATAAAAGGTGCAAGACAGCATAATCTAAAAAATATAAATATAGAGATACCTAAAAATGAATTTGTTGTAATAACTGGTGTGAGTGGAAGCGGAAAATCTTCACTTGCTTTTGATACAATTTATTCAGAGGGGCAAAGAAGATATGTGGAATCACTTTCTGCATATGCAAGGCAATTTATTGGACAAATGAATAAACCAGATGTAGATAGTATAGAAGGTTTAGCTCCTGCAATATCAATAGAACAAAAAACGACTAATAAAAATCCACGTTCAACAGTGGGAACCATTACAGAGGTCTATGATTACATGAGGCTTTTATTTGCACATGTTGGAATAGCACACTGTCCTATATGTGGAACTGTTGTATCTAAGCAGTCTGTGGATGAGATAATAGGAAATGTTATAGATAAATTTGAATCTGGTGGAAAGCTTATTGTGCTCTCCCCTTTAGTAAAAGGGAAAAAAGGTACTCATAAAAATCTGTTTTTGAATTTACTGAAAAAAGGTTATGTGAGAGCTAGGGTTAATGGAGAGATACTTTATTTAGAAGATGAGATAGAGCTTGATAAAAATAAAAAACATGATATAGAAGTTGTGATAGACAGACTTATAATCAAAAAAGATGAAGAAGATTTTGTAAGTAGATTGACACAAAGTGTTGAAAATGGAGTGGAGATTTCAGAAGGTAAAATAATATTAAATGTCGATGGAGAGGATCATCTTTATAGTGAGAATTTTAGTTGCCCTTATCATGAAGAGGTAAATATTCCAGAGTTATCCCCTAGACTCTTCTCTTTTAATGCTCCTTATGGAGCTTGTCCACAATGTAAAGGGATAGGGAAAAATCTAGAGATTGATGAAAACAGATTAATATTGGATGAGAATCTTTCATTGAACGATGGAGCTATCTATGTACCTGGAGCATCAGCAAGAAACACTTATTCCTGGGAGATTTTTACTGCTATGTGTAAAGGGTTTAATATAGATTTAGATACCCCTTTTAATCAGTTATCACAAGAGAGCAAAGAGATTATTTTTAAAGGGACTAAAGGCAAAAAATTTAGAGTTGATTATGATGGTGATGCTTTTAGTTTTCATGGTGAAAAAGAGTATGAAGGGATAATACATAATTTAGAAAGAAGGTATAAAGAGACTTTTTCAGAAGCGATGCGTGAAGATATTGAAAATAAATATATGATTGAAAAAATTTGTACCCTTTGTCATGGAAAAAGATTAAAAAGTGAAGTATTAGCTGTTACAGTTGGAGATAAAAATATTGCAGAGATTTGCGATATGAGCATAAAAAACTCTTTGGAATTTTTTGAGACTATAACTCTTACAGAAAAAGAGAAAAAGATTGCCAGCGAAATTTTAAAAGAGATAAAAGAGAGATTAAATTTCATGATGAATGTTGGACTGGATTATTTGACATTATCAAGGGAGACTAAAACTTTATCTGGTGGTGAGTCTCAAAGAATAAGGCTTGCAACACAAATAGGTTCTGGTTTAACAGGAGTTTTATATGTTTTGGATGAGCCAAGTATAGGGCTGCATCAAAGGGATAATGATAAACTTTTAGTTACATTGAATAAATTAAAAGCATTAGGAAATACTTTGATAGTGGTAGAACATGATGAAGATACTATGCTGCAATCAGATTATATAATAGATATTGGACCTAAAGCGGGTACAGATGGTGGTTATATCATTTTTGCGGGAAAACCAGCTGATCTTTTAAAATGTGAAAAATCAATCACAGGAAAATATCTAAACAAGGAGCTCAGTATACCTGTTCCTGAAAAGAGAAGAGAGTTTTCAGAAGTAATTACTTTAAAAGGCGCTAAAGGGAATAACCTTAAAAATATAGATGTAGAGATACCTAAAGGGGTTATGACTGTAGTTACTGGTGTAAGTGGAAGTGGAAAATCCACTTTAATAAATCAGACGCTGTTTCCAATTCTTTTTAATAAGTTGAATAAAGGGAAACTTTATCCACTGGAATATTCAGAGATTTCTGGAATAGAGAATTTAGATAAAGTTGTGGATATAGATCAATCCCCAATAGGGAAAACACCAAGATCAAATCCAGCTACTTATACAAAAATATTTGATGATATAAGGGATATTTTTGCTGAAAGCAAAGAGGCAAAAATAAGAGGATACAATAAAGGTCGTTTTTCATTTAATATTAAAGGTGGAAGATGTGAAGCATGCCAAGGTGCTGGTATTATAAAAATAGAGATGAATTTTTTACCAGATGTTTATGTAGAGTGTGAAGTATGTAAAGGAAAAAGGTATAATAAAGAGACTTTAGATGTTCACTATAAAGGTAAAAATATCTCAGATGTTTTAGATATGACAGTTCAAGAAGGGTATGAGTTTTTTGAAAATATACCTCAACTAGAAAGAAAGTTGAAAATTTTAATAGATGTAGGTTTGGATTATATAAAATTAGGGCAGCCATCTACTACATTATCTGGTGGAGAGGCTCAAAGAATAAAATTAGCTACAGAACTTTCTAAAACAAATCAAGGTAGAAATATTTATATATTAGATGAACCTACAACAGGGTTACATTTTGAAGATATCAACAAACTTTTAGGAGTTTTAAACAGATTAGTTCAAAGGGGTAATACTGTTGTAGTGATTGAACATAATTTAGATGTAATCAAATCAGCTGATTATATAATAGATATTGGACCTGAAGGTGGAGAGAAAGGTGGAACAGTAGTTGTAAAAGGAACTCCAGAAGAAGTAGCAAATTCAAAGAAGGGGTATACAGCAGAATATATAAAAAATAAAATAGCCAGCTGTTAACAGCTGGCTATTTTACATATTACAAATTTATAAAATCTCTGGGGGGAGAAGTTATCTAAAACAATAACACAATCTTGGGGAGAAAATAATTATTATTTTTTATTACAACATTTTGACGCAAATGTTATAATAAAAGTTTAAAAAAATTTAAAATTTTTACTGCTGTTTTTTTATTAAATACATTAAAATTTCTTCACTTCTCACAGGGAGCTCTCTAATCCTTAATCCTATTGCCCTATCGATTGCATCTGTTATAGCTGGGGCTGGAGTATTAATTACAACCTCTCCCACAGATTTTGCTCCATATGGCCCAGTTTTTTCATAAGAATCATTAAATAAAACTTTAATAGAAGTACCTATATCTTTTCTAGCTGGAATATTATATTGCATAAAGTCATCATTTATAACTTTTCCATTCTTTTGATAAAGAATCTCTTCATATAAAGCTAGTCCGATACCTTGTGCGATACCCCCTTCAACTTGAACTTTTGCAAGATTCGGATTAATAAGAGTTCCGCAATCAACTACAGATAAAAAATCTATTACTTTTACCTCACCTGTAACTTTATCTATTTCTACTTCTGCAAAACTTGCTATAAATGGTGGTGGAGAAGTAGGACTGCCAAAAGTTGCAGTTGTTGTAATTTGATTTTGCCTTTCAAAAGAAATAGATTTACTGCTCAGCTCATCTAAAGTTAGTGTTTTTCCACAAGAAGATATTACACCACCTTTATTATATTGAAGAGCTTCTTCTTTCAATTTTAATTGATAGCTACCCTCTTTTAAAATTTCCTCTTTCATTTTTTCACAAGCAAGAATTACAGCATTTCCAGTTACATAAGTTCCGCTAGAAGCATATGCTCCAGGGTCATAAGGAGATAAATCTGTATCGGCAGATTTTATAATAATTTTTTCAATTGGAACATCTAATACTTCCGCTGCTATTTGACTCAAAACTGTATCAGAACCTTGTCCCATATCTGTTGCACCAACATTTAATGTAAAGAAACCTACTTCATTCAATTTAATAGAAGCTGCTGCTGTATCTACACCAGCTATTCCTGAACCTTGCATAGTAACTGCCATTCCTGCTGCTCTTATTTTTCCATTAGGTAAATCTCTTGAAATTTTTCTCTCTTGCCAATTAAACTCTTTTTTCCCAATCTCTACACATTTTTTTATATCTCCACTAAATATCCCATCATTTATATCTACTAGATTTTTCATTTTTATTTCAATAGAATCTTTTTCGATTTCTTTTGCAAGTTCTGAGATAACAGATTCTACAGCAAAACACCCTTGTGTTGCACCATAACCTCTAAATGCACCACCTTGCATCGTGTTGCTATAGACAACATCACATTCATATCTCATAGGGACTTTACTATATAAGGGAAAAGTTTTAAAAGCAACGAGGCCTGGTACTGTTGGAGAATGAGTTCCGTAAGCTCCTGTGTTGGCTATCCCTTTAATATCTATTCCTTTAATATTTCCATCTCTATCTGCACCTATTTTTACTGTTAAAGTCATTGCATGACGTGTAGTTGTAGAAATTAAAGATTCTTTTCTTGTAAATGTGCATTTAGAAGGTTTCCCTGTTTTTAAAGTTACAAAAGCTGGATACATCTCTATAGACATCGTCTGTTTTGCACCAAACCCTCCACCTATTCTTGGTTTGATTACTCTTATTTTTGAAGCTGGAATTTCAAGTGCTCTTGCTAAATGTCTTCTTACATGAAAAGGAATTTGTGTTGAGCTAAACACAACAAGTCTATCATTTTCATCCATATAGCATTGTGCTCGTTGTGTTTCCATCATAGCATGCATTTGTGGCTGAGTTCTATACACTCTTTCAAGTACAACTTCACTTTGATTTAGCCCTTCATCCACTCCATTTTTTTCAAGAAATATTTTTGAAGCTAAATTCCTTTTATTGTCATACCCTATATCATAATTGCATTTTGCAACTTCCTCGTGAATTAAAATTTCATTATCAAGTGACTTTTCATAATCAAGTATTGGAGTTAAAACTTTATATTGAACTTCTATTAGTTTCATAGCTTTTAAAGCTGTTTTTTCGTCAACTGCTGCTATAATTGCAACGGCATCTCCAACATAACGAACGTATTCATTTAAAATTTTTGTATCATATGGTGAAGGTTCTGGATAGCTTTGTCCTGCCTGAGTAAAATAGACATCAGGAACATCTTCGTGTGTATATATCCCTTCTACCCCATGGACTGCCATAGCTTTTTCTTTATTTACCTTTAATACTTTTGCATATGGATGAGGGGATCTTAATATTTTTAGTATTAAAGGGTTATTTAAAATAATATCATCTGTATAAAGTGCTTTTCCTAATGTTAACATTTTACTATCGACTTTTCTTAGAGGGGTATTGACAATTTTCACTTTTAAATAACCTCCAAATATTTTTTTATAGCTCTTAGATGAGAACCGTATCCTGAGCATCTGCATAAATTTCCATTCATATAATGTAAAATTTCTTCATCAGTTGGGTTTTTTATCTCTTCTTTCAATGCAAGGACTGTGAGAACAAAACCAGGGACACAATATCCACACTGGTCTCCCCCTTCATTTGAAAGAATATCAGAAAATAATTTTGCATCTTTTTCTTTTCCTTCTATAGTTTCAATGTTTTTTCCATGAACTCTTACAGTGAGCGTAGAACAAGAAAGTGTTGGTTTTCCATCAACTAAAACAGTACAAAGTCCACAAGCTCCTGTATCACATCCCCGCTTAACACTGGTATACCCTAATTTTCTTAAAGTATCTAAAAGCACTTCATCTGGATTTATTAAAACTCTTTTTTTTAACCCATTAACTATTAAATTTATTACCACTGCAAATTACCTCCATAACAGATTTTTTTATTAGATTTTTTGCTAGAATTCTCCTGTATAAATCTGTAGCTCTAGTGTTACTTTCAAATGTTATATCTTGGTCTATCAAGCTCAAAACATTTTCATTCAACCTTTTTTCTAAAAACTCTTTTTTCTTATCATTATCAATAATTTTTAATTCTTCAGATAAAGTGTTTAAATAATCTGAAAATTTATAAGCAACAGTTGCCCTTTTAGGAGTGGCACCTATGCAAACTCTATAATTTTTTTTATTTTCGCATTGAGAAACAGCTAAATTTATAATTGAGTAATCTGTAGAACTTTTTCTTACACATTTAAATACGGACTTTCCATTTTTTTTAGGCAGTTTTATCTCAACTAGTATATCTTTTAAAATTTTTTTAGATTTTAGAAAATTTTCTAATGTCTCTTTCCCATTTTTATATAGGATAACTTCTGCATTTACTGCAAGGAGTGCTGTGTTTAAATCTGAAAAACCGTATTTTGAAAATACAGTTGCCCCTACTGTTACGTTATTTCTAAATTGTACTCCTAAAATTCCAGAAACTGCATCAGATATAACTCCATCAAAATAATTTTTTATGATAGGGTTAGTTTCTAATTCTCTAAAAGTCACCATAGCCCCAATTTTTATATAATCATCATCTTCAGTTATTTGATTTAATCCTATTTTTTCTAAGTCAATTATAGTATGTAATTCAAGGTTACTTAGCCTTAAATAAGAACCTCCACCTATAATTCTATTTTTTCTATTTTTTAATAACTCTTCATATGCATCTTCAATATTTTCAGCTAAAAAATAATTTTTAAAATTTATCATTTTAACTCCTTTTAATTAAGCTATTACTTCATGTTTATCTTCAGGTAAAATTATATTTAATAATATTGCAATAGTTCCAGAAAGGACAAGACCTGTTCCACCAAATATTAATTTAAATGTTTCTGGAAGATATTTTAAACCTTCAGGGACAGCACCGAATCCATAACCTAAACCTATCGATACAGCTACGATAATTGCATTTCTTCCTTTTAAAGGTTCTTTTGTTATAAGATTAATTCCACTTATTGCTATCATAGAAAACATTACTATAAGTGAGCCACCCAATACTGCTGGTGGAATTATTGTTAGGATAGCTCCAAATTTTGGAAAAAATGCTGATAAAATTAATATTCCTGCTCCTAACCCCACTATAAATCTACTCATTATCCCTGTCATCATAACAAGTCCACTATTTTGACTGAAAGTTGTTGTAGGCAGTATGCTAAAAATTGCAGCTATAATTCCACCAAAACCATCAGCCAATATTCCACCAGATAGCTCTCTATCTGTTATTTCTCTTCCAGCCCCACCTAAAGTAACCCCAGTCATATCTCCTAAAGTTTCTATAGCTGATGCTGCATATAAAACTGCCATTGATAGAATGGCATCAATGTGAAATGTAAATCCAAATTTAAAAGGTGTTGGGACACTTAATACTCCTGCAGTGACAACTGGAGATAAATCTATTTTTCCCATAAAAATTGCAGCTATGAAGCCAATTACTGTAGCTATAAATAAAGAACCTGTACTAACTATCCCTTTTCCAAACTGCTTTAAAACAACTGTTGTTACCAGCACTATTCCACCTAAAGCTAAATTTTCTAAACTTCCAAAATCTTTTGCACCAAAACCTCCAGCAAAATTTTGTATTCCTACAGGGATAAGTGAAAGACCTATTGATAAAATAATTACACCTGTTACAACAGATGGGAAAAATGATCTTATTTTTTTTATAAATGTTCCTAAAAATGCCTCAAAAATTCCACCAACTAATGCTGCTCCAAGAATTCCTTCATATCCATATTTTAATCCTATTGATATTGCAATTGGAACAAAAGCGAAACTTGTTCCAACAACAACAGGAAGTCTAGCTCCTATAGGACCTAAAGTATAATTTTGTATCAATGTATTTAATCCTGCAACCAACATTGTAGCTTGTATTAATTCAGTTTTTGTCTCCTGTGTTATACCTAAAACTCCTGCTACTATAATTATTGGTGTAACATTTCCAACGAACATTGCCAAAATATGTTGCAATGCTAAAGGAAGAGCTTGTTTTGGTGGAGGGACTCCATCTAAATGATAAATAGATGTGTTCTTGTTTTTCATGGTTTTGTCTCCTTATATATATTATAATTTATTTCTATCCATATTATTTATTTTGTAGTCACTGAAAAAATTTTTTAATAAAAAAAAGTTACTTTACACTTCTCCTAGTTAATAAAAACTATAAGAGAAAGAAAGTAACTTTTAAAAATTTGAAAATTCAAAAAATATTGTGCAAAAATATTACACGATAATATGAACATCTAAATTCTAAAATTATAACTTTCACTCATAGCGATTAATTTAAGGATAATCGTAGAAACTCCCAACCATATTATGGGTATATACGAGCTTTATATAATCTTATATTAGCACAAAATTTAGGTTTTTTCAAACTTATTTTGTTTTGTTTACGTATGTTAACTGAATTGATGTAATTTTCCATTTTTTAATAAAAAAATAGAAGGGTTTATACATTCTGCGTGATTTTTATATTTAAGTTTATTTAAAATTTGTGGTGATTTTTCTTTTGATCAGAATAAATTCCTAAATCACCGCTGAAGACAAAAGCAATAGCACAACTTATAAAAAGATATAAAGTCATATCATAACCAAAAATTTCAAGACCGATAAAAACAGAGGCAAGAAAAGTATTTGTGGCAGATGAAAAAACTGTACAATACCCTATAGCTGCCATAAATTTTGGGGAAAGATTAAATAAATTACCTAAAATAAAGCCTAAAGAAGCTCCTATTGAAAATAAAGGGGTAACTTCTCCACCTTGAAACCCAATCCCAAGAGTGAGGACTGTGAATAAAATTTTAAGTAGCCAGTCATAAGAATAAATTGTATTATCATGGAAACTGTATTCAATTAAATTTGTTCCAAGTCCGCTATATCGTCCATTATGAATAAAGTAGAGCATTAATGCTAAAAAGATAGAGCCTATAAAAATTCTTTTCATTGGATTTAACTTTAAAAGATATGAATTGATTTTTATTTTTTTTAATAAAAAAGAGAAAAAATAACCGATAAAACTAAATATCAAAGAACAAAAAATAATTATAAATATATTTTTCATATTAGCTTTTGGAATATCTTTTAAAATAAATGGAAAATGCTCAAGTCCTAAATAATTAGATATAAAAAGGGCTGTATAAGCTGATACTAAAGATGGAAGTAAAGATCGATATTCTAAAATTCCAATTTTTAAAATCTCCATAGAAAAAATAGTTGCAGCTAATGGTGTGCCAAATAATCCAGAAAACCCTGCAGCAACTCCACAAGAGGCAAGGATTGGTTTTATTTCAGAAACTTTTATAGAAAATTTATTTTCTAAATATGTAGAAAAATTATTAGCAACAGTTGCACCAATTTGAACAGCAACCCCTTCCCTACCAGCAGAACCACCAAAAAAATGAGTTAGCCAAGTAGAAACAATAACAAATGGAATTAACCTTTTAGGGATTAAAGCTTCTTTTGTAGCAAGAGAGTGAAAAACTAAATTCATCCCTTTAAAAGAATTTTTTCCGTATTTTTCATATAAATAAATTATTAATATTCCAGCAAAAGGCAGAAAAAAAAGAGTGTATGGAAAAAATTCCCCTCTTAGCTGAGACACAGAGTTTAGACCTTTTGAAAAGATAAAATCAATAATTCCTACGATTACCCCTACAATAATAGAAAAAAATATGTAAAAAGATAATCTTAAAAGCCTGTTGTTCATAAATCTCTCCTAAAAATAACTGTTTTTTATAAATATTATACACTATTTCAAATTAAAGTTAAAAAAAATAATCAATAATGAAATCTATTAAAGATGTTATAATAAAATTGTATGAAAGTGAGATTAATAAAGAGGAAAGTATATTAATTTTTTTAATAATATATTGAGTTTATAAAATTTAGTTTAAAAGGAAGAGTTATGTTTGAATATTTAAAAGGAAAAATTGAGTATAAAAAACCTGAGTTTGCAGCAGTAGATATAGGTGGAGTAGGTTATAAAGTATATATTTCATTAAAAACATACGATAGATTAGAGGTTGGTGGAGTAGCTAAAATATATATTTATAATTTTATAAAAGAGGATAGTTTTAAGCTTATAGGGTTTTTAGAAGAGAGAGAGAGAGTTATGTTTGAAATGCTCTTAAGTGTCTCTGGGATAGGGGTTTCTTTAGCTCTGTCTATTCTTTCAAGTTTTGATATTGAAGAGATAAGAAAAGTAGTAGCTGAGGAGGATTTTAAAACTTTAAAAAGGGTTCCTAAATTGGGAGAAAAAAAATCTAAACAAGTTATTTTAGATTTAAAATCTAAATTAGGTTCTTTAGATATTATCTCATGTGAAAATTTGGTTAATTTTAAAGTAGATCCTTCAACGATAATAATGGAAGAGTTGTATTTAGCATTGGAAAGTTTAGGATATTCCAAAAAGGAGATAGATTCACTTTTAACAAAAGAGGAGCTAAAATCTTTTGAGAGTATTGAAGTAGCTATAAAATTTGTATTAAAAAAAATAAGAGAAAAAAAATAAAAAATTTATGAACAAATAAGGGTTTAACGGGGGTATTAAGATGAGGAAAATCTATATTTTAGACACAAATGTTTTAATTCATGATCCTAATTGTATTTATAATTTTGTAGACAATGATATTGTTTTACCTATCTATGTCATAGAAGAGATAGATAAACTAAAAAGAAAACCAGAAACAGCTATTCAAGCGAGACTTGCTGCTAGAGTTTTAGATGAAATAAGGGAACAAGGGTGCCTTGCTAAAGGGGTAAAACTAAAAGATGGGATAAACTTTAGAGTTGAAATAAAATGTGATTTATCACTTTTACCAAACTCTTTAAGAAAAGATGTTGTAGATAATAATATAATAGCTGTAATACTAGAGATTCAAAAGGAGAATCCTACTAGAAAAGTTGTTTTAATAACTAAAGATATAAACATGAGAATAAAAGCAGACTCTTTAAGCATAAATGTTGAGGATTACGAAACAGATATGGTTCAATACTCAGAGTTATATGAAGGGGTTATTGAATTAGAGGTAAGCAAAGAGAATTTTGATAAATATGATAAAGCTGGGAAAATACCTCTTACAGAGTTAGGGTTAAAGGAGATTGTTCCTCCTAATGTATTTTTTAAATTAAAGTATAAAGACAAAGAAGCTACAGGAAGATATAGCGAGGGTAAAGTAAAAAAATTAGTTTATGGAGATATAAACGCTTGGGGTGCAAGGGCTAGAAATGATGAGCAGAGATATGCAATGGACCTTTTAATGGATCCTAATGTAAAAGTTGTTTCACTTGTTGGAAAAGCAGGAACAGGAAAAACGCTTCTTGCTATTGCTAGTGGTCTTGAGCAAGTGATAGAGAGAAAAGTTTATAAAAAGTTGCTGATAGCTAGGCCTATTATCCCAATGGGAAAAGATTTAGGATATTTACCGGGAACTGAAAAAGAAAAATTAAGACCTTGGATGCAGCCAATATATGATAATATTGATTTTTTATCAGAGGTTAAAGATGAAAAAGCTGGAGAGAAAGTAGTTGAAGGGCTTGAAGCTATGGGACTTTTAAAAATAGAAGCATTAACATATATAAGAGGTAGATCTATTCCAAGTGGATTTATCATTATAGATGAGGCACAAAATTTAACACCTCTCGAAATAAAAACAATAGTTACAAGAGCAGGATTAGATACTAAAATAGTATTTACAGGAGACCCATACCAAATAGATAGTCCGTATCTAGATGTTAATACAAATGGACTTACTTATATGGCTGAAAAACTTAAAAATGAAGTTTTATCAGGTCACATTACTCTGAAAAAAGGGGAGAGATCTCCACTGGCTGAAATAGCTGCTAAATTACTTTAAAATTGTATTATTAAGAATATACTTTAGGGGTTTCGTCATTTCAAATTTTGAAATAGAGAGATCCCTAAACCTTTGAATTGGGAGAAGAGCTGATTTAAAATAGAAGGGTAAAGGGAAAATCTAAGGTAAACTTTATTCTTATAGATATAAAAAATAGGAGTTAAAAATGAAAATTAAAAAAAAGTTAGTTGAATACTCATGGATATTTATGCTGATATTTTTTGCTGTAACAATATATGATTATAGATTTGGAGTGTTAGCAATAATTTGTATGGTTACTCCAATATACTTTGCTCTTATAGGTCAAGGAAAAAAAGGGTGCACAACTTATTGCCCAAGAGGTTCATTTTTAAATATTTTAAGAGGGGTCTCTTTTAGAAAAGATGCTCCTAAATGGCTTTTTTCCTCATTATCTAAAATTATTGTATTTTCTGTAATTATGGTGGTATTTATATTAGGAACTGTACAAGCTTGGGGAGATTTAAATGCTGTAGGTTTTGTTTTTTTGAGGATGTTAATAATAAGCACATTAATTGCTGTTTTACTGGGGATATTTTATAAAGAGAGAACTTGGTGTGCTATATGTCCAATGGGAAGTGTTGCCACTGAAATAATTAAAAAGCAAAATAAGAAAAAGATTAAAAAATAGTAAGTTTTAATTTTACAAATTATATATGATATGTTAGAATACATAGAGTTAAAAAATATTTAAACATAAAATTTTATATGAGATGTTCGGAACCCTCCATCTATAAAAAACTAGGTCATAAACTAAAAAGTATGAGGGGATAAGTGTCCCCTTTTTTATTTATAAAAAAATGGGATATAAGTTAAAAATCTGATTTAAATTATGAAAATAAAAGAGTTAAGGAGATATATAAATGGAGAAACATTACAAAAGAAATTCAGAAGAGTTAGAGGGAGTATCACTTTTAGGAGATCAAAAAGTAAAATATCCAACAGAGTATGCACCTGAAATATTAGAGAGTTTTGTAAATAAACATCAAGGGAATGATTATATGGTTAATTTTACTTGCCCAGAGTTTACAAGCCTTTGCCCAATGACTGGACAGCCTGATTTTGCCAATATAACAATCTCATATGTTCCAAACATAAAGATGGTAGAAAGTAAATCACTGAAGCTTTATCTGTTTAGTTTTAGAAATCACGGTGATTTCCATGAAGACTGTATAAATATTATAATGAAAGATCTTATTAAACTTATGAACCCTAAATATATAGAGGTGTTTGGAGATTTTACTCCAAGAGGTGGAATCAGTATTAAACCTTTTGCAAATTATGGGATGAAAGAGACAAAATTTGAAAAAATAGCTGAGGATAGATTAATATCTAGGGGGTTATAATAGATGAAAGCATTAGTGATTTTTAGTGGTGGGCAAGATTCCACTACATGTTTAGGGTACGCCTTAAAAAAATATGATGAAGTTGAAGCTGTCTCTTTTTTATACGGTCAAAAACATGAAAAAGAGGTAGAGATAGCAAGGAGTATAGCTAAGGATTTAAATGTAAAATTTCATGTTATTGATCTCTCTTTTTTTAAAGATATTTCGGTTTCTGCTCTTACTAGTGATGGAGATATGAATGGGGAGCACCCATTAAATAAAAATTTACCAGCTTCATACGTGCCAAATAGAAACGCTCTTTTTATAACAATAGCTCATGCTATGGCTCAGACATTAGGAGCTGGAGTCTTAATAACAGGAGTTTGTGAAACAGATTTTAGTGGATACCCAGATTGTAGGAATGAATTTGTAGTTAGCCTAGCAAAAAGTTTAAACATAGGAGCAGAGACAGATATAATTGTAGAGACACCTCTTATGCATTTAGATAAAAAGCAGACTTGGGAATTAGCGGAAGAGGTAGGGATTCTTGAACTTGTAAGAACAAGAACACTGACATGCTACAACGGTATTGAAACTCTTAATGAATGGGGTGTGGAGAGTGTCCATCTTGCAAATTGAGAGCTAAAGGGTATAGAGAGTTTATAAATAAAAAATAATATTTAAAAATAAAGGAGAAAATTTTGATAATAAAAAAAACAGCGGAATTTGATTGCGCACATTTATTAAGTAATCATATGGGTGGATGCCAAAATCTTCATGGACACACATATAAAATAATAGTTGGAGTTTCAGATTCTAAAGATAATCTTATTAAAACAGGGTCTTCTACTGGGATGATTATAGATTTTAAAGATTTAAAGAGAAGTTTAAATAATTTAATTTCACAATTAGACCATGCATTTGTATACAATTCAACTGATTCTTTTCAAGTGAAATTAACTGCTTTATTGCAAAATGAAGGGAAAAAAACTTTTGAAATGAAAACTGAAACAACAGTGGAGAATATGGCACAACTGTTCTTGATTATGTTAAAAAATGAGATACCTAATGTACATTGTATTGAAATTTGGGAAACACCAACATCAAGTTGTTATTTAGAAGCATCAGAATTAGAATTATAGAAAAAATGAGGTAATTATGAAAAAATTTAAAATAGATGAAATTTTTAAAAGTATTCAAGGGGAAGGGTTTAATTTTGGAAAAGAGTTTGTTTTTGTAAGATTTTATGGTTGTAATTTTGATTGCAGTTGGTGTGACCAACCAACTTTAGTTAATATAGAAGCAACAGCTGATGAATTGATTGCAATGGTTGAAAAAAATGGTATAAAGTCTGTTCTTTTTACAGGTGGAGAACCAACTCTTCAATTAACAGAAGAACTTGTTAAAAAGTTTAAAGAGTTAGGATACTATATTGCTATAGAGACTAATGGAAGTAATTTAGTCCCAGCAGGAGTAGATTATATAACAGTTTCCCCTAAAATAGGCTTAGGAAAAGAGGTTATATTAAAAGAAGCATCAGAAGTTAGAGTACCTGCAGATACATTAGAAATGGAAAAATATATAGATATAAAAAATAAAATAAAAGCATCAAAATATTTTTTAAGCCCTATTTATTTAGAGGAAGAAAAAAGATTTGATTTTGAAACTTTATCTAAGGTTTATGATGCATTAAGAGAGTATGATTTTAGAATTTCTATTCAACTTCACAAACTTATGGGGGTTAGATAATTTGAGCAAAGAGTTTGAAAATAAAATAAATATTGAAAATGAGATAACATCAATTTTAACTAAAATTGGTGAAAATCCAGATAGACAGGGGTTACAAGATACACCTTTAAGAGTAGCTAAAGCCTATGGAGAACTTTTTGAAGGGTATAAACCTTTTGAAGAGATTGTAAGTATAAAGGAGTTTGATTTAGAAAATAGTGTAGAGAGAGAGGTTTCAGTAGAGAATATACCTTTTTACTCTATGTGTGAACACCATTTACTAC
>JAGNZR010000073.1 GCA_017984315.1 Fusobacteriaceae bacterium
TTAAAAGTCTTTTGTCCAACTTTTAGTTTATAGTAATACATGGCATACTTTATAACTGCTGAAAAAATTCCCCAATACATTGTATTCATAACCGGCATTTTATACTCTTGTTTATGTATATATACTGCATGTAAAAGTTCAATAGTGCCCTTTCCAAGCTCAAAAGCTGTAAGTATCATAAATATCCCAAGTACATTTGCTACAATAGACTCTATCTTCTCATGACCATATGGGTGAGCTTCATCTGCAGGTTGATTGCTGTAATAAACACCAACAAGCATCCCAATAGAGGTTGCCACATCTGACAGTGAGTTTATACCATCTGAGAAAAGAGCTCTTGATCCCCCTGAAAGTCCAAAAGTTATTTTAGTAAAAGCAAGTACTATATTCCCTATTATTGAAAATATAATTATATTACCATTTTCCCAAAACCTTTGTTTTCTCTCAAGTATCTTATTATATGTGAGGATATCCCCCTCTTTCTTAAAACCGGCTTTTTCAAAAAACCTTGCCAGTTCAAGCCTTTTACTTACAAGAGTTTCACACCCTATCTCACTTATATGTCTTTCTATATATTTTATAAACTTAGTTCCATTGCTCTTATATCTCATATTTTCAGCAATGTAGATCCTCATTATCTCGCATTTTTTAGTGAGATAAGAGATTTGGACATACCCAACCAGTTCATCTTGCAAAATCATAATATAGTATCTGTCACAGCTGCTATATGAGAACTCTTTATCTAGTGCGATAAATTTTTCTAAATTCTCTTCTACAAACTTATTTTCAACACATCGATACATCCTATACTCTCCCTATAAGTATTTACATAAAATTCATCTTATTTATCTATAAAAAAAGCCGTAAGCAGTTCATACCCACACTTAATACCTTAGTGCTGCTTCCTTCCAGACCTGACACGGTTCGATACAAGTGTGCCACAAACTAACTCACGGCACAGTAATTATAGCATTTTATTGCAGTTAAGTCAACTATTCAGCTTCCTCTTCTTTCAGCTGAGTATTTATCATATTTATTGTTGGCTTTAAATCTGTTTCAATTATCATAATACCCGTTTCTTTGTCATAACTGTATTGAACTCTTAAACTATCAACTCTTGAAACAATATTTTTAAGTTTTTTCATTCTGTATGTGTTTAGCTGTGTATTTTTTGTTTCTAAATTCATTTTTTTAAAAACATCTTCAACTACTGTATCTGGATTAAGTTTCAAATCAGTTATTATGCATACTCCAAATATTCTTGCACTGTTGCTCTCAATAATATTATTCTGCTTTACTATAAACTTTCCAAATTCTACATATCTTTCAAAGCCAGGAACTAATTTATAATTAAAATCTTTTGTTTCTATCCATGATTCTAACTGTAATACTGGAACATTTAATTTTCCTGCAGCTTCTATGCCAACTAAATCACTTTTTAGAGTAAACTCAATGGGTTTTTTCATTTGGCTGAATCTATTTGTTAAATTGTAAACCTCTATATTGTAGTTTTGCCCAAATAAAGTGCAATTAGTTACCACTTTATCTACATTTACACTCCACATCCCTTTAGAATTTTCCTCTATAGACTGCCATTTTTTCAGACTGCTTAAAGCTACTTCAACTTTTCCTATCTCTGTATTTAATCTATCTTTTAAATATTGACCTACAATACTGCTTAAAGTTTGATCTAGTACCTGCCCTTGAATATAAAGCTCTTTTTTATCCACTTGGGTATCTAAAAATACATTTTCAAGGCTAGTTGTCAAATTGTTTAAAGGAAGCTCTAATTTTGTCCCTACAACATTTCCATCTTTATCTACACTTACTAACTCTAAATCAGTAAGAGTTATTTTTCTAATATCAACTTTTTTACTTATAAATCCAACACTTGAAACCTCTACAAGCATCTGTTTTGCTCTGTATTTATCATCAACTTCAGGATTTGTATGTATATATAAAGGCTCCTCTATTGTAACTGTTTTTGAAAGAAGAGATAAATCAACTGTCTTATAATTCAGTTTTAACTCCTCTTTTAAAAACTTAGGAAAATATATATTTTTAAAATAATATACTCCAAACCCTATTGTAAGAGCCAGTACAACTAAAGAGATCCCTACTGCTGCAAAAGATTTTTCGCTTTTCATATTACTCACCTTTTCTGTCATTTTCTAATACCTCTTCATCTTCATCATTAGATATAGTATATTTCGGTCCTAATACCCCTTTTCTCATAAAATAATCTCCAAGATTTACTAAAACATAATAAGCTGCAAATATGAAAAGACTATATTTTAGTGTTACAAGTACTGCAATTAAAAAGAATGGGAACATCTTTTTAGGTATAAACGCAAATACTTTATCTGGCGTTTTGAATGGAACTAAACTTACCATTAAAACTGCTGCTACTATTGATATTATTGAAAATAACTCTGGAGAAAATAGATTTACTCCACCAAAAATATTTGAATTTACTGCTGTATGGCATAAAAGGTAATAACCTACAACTAGTGCTGCTGCACAAGGGATAGGCATCCCGCTGAAATCATCTTTTTCAGATGAAGCTGTAGTTACTATATTAAATTTAACAAGTCTCATTACTCCACAAAGTGCGTAAATAAAAGAGATTGGAATCATATACTTAGCAATTGGCGTCTCTTTTAATATAGATAAAATCAATACTCCTGGTGCAAGTCCAAAGGAGATTGCGTCACAGAAAGAGTCAAACTCTTTTCCAAACTCACTGAAAGCATCAAACTTTCTTGCAGTTTTACCATCTAACGTGTCACAAACCATTGCTGCTATTATAAACCAAACAGACTTTACATAATCACCATCTATTGATGAAACTATACTTAAATACCCTAAAAGCATATTAGATGCTGTTATGGCATTAGGGGCTAAATACTTCTTTTCTATCATCCCTTTTCTCCTCCTAAAAACTATAAATATCTTGTATATTAATATATTTTAACACAACATGCAGTGAAATGCAATTTTTCTTACTTTTTATAACTCTGCATAAAGTTCCAAGCTGTAGATATTATCTTGCTTACATCAGTATACTCAGGTTTCCA
>JAGNZR010000074.1 GCA_017984315.1 Fusobacteriaceae bacterium
CTTAATATAGCTGTCAGTAATATTATTTTTTTTCTCATATCTCCCCTTTTATATCTTATGTTTTAATTTTTTGAGTATTTAGTTTTAATATTATATATAAAAATAAGAGAGTTCATAACCCCCTTATTTTTATATTTGTTCTTATTTCTATTGTTTATTAATTTTTATTATTTATTCAATTATATTATATATCTTTTTCAATTCAGCTAGAGTTCCATTTTTCTGCATTTCTAAAATAATTTTGTTCATCTCTTTCAAATCTTTTCTACTCATTTTTTTTGAAACAACTGCTCCAATCCCTGTTTTATCTATAGTAGACTTTATATATAAATTAGGATTTTTCCCTATAATATCAAGTGCCACAGCTTTATCTAAAATTATATAATCAATCTCTTTATTTTTAAGATTATCAAGTAATTTTATATGATTCCCTTTTATCATAGATTTAGAACCTTCAATTTTATTAAAAGCCTGCTCAAAATAACTTGATTCTGCAACTCCATAAATCGGCGTATTTAACTCTAAATATTCAATCTCATTGTTCCCTAAAACAACTACTTCAGTAAATGTCTGATACTCTAAAAAATCCACTTTTTCTTTTCTCTCATCTGTTAAAGTAAAAGCACCTACACCAATATCATACTCACCCTTAGTTACTTTCTCAATAATTTTAGAGAAATCATCTTCACTCCAAATAAATTTGAAATTTCCGTTTTTTTCTACGTCTGACATTATATCATAGAGATACCCTTTATAAGAGCCGTCTTTTGAATCTATGTCGGTAAATGGAGGATATTTTAAATCTATAGCCACTCTGTACACTTTTTGTTTTTTTGAATTTAAAGTGCACATTGAGAAAAATAATACAGCTATTGCCCATATTAGCAATATTTTTTTCATTTCCAGTCCCCTTTTTCTTAAATATTAAACTTACTCTTGAATATTATACTTAGCCTTAAGTTTTGCTAATGTCCCATCACTATCTATTTTTAAAAGTGCTTCACTCACTTTTCTTTTAAACTTTTCTCCTAACTCTTTTGAAAAAACAAACCCTATATAATCCCTTTTCAATATCTCTTTTATATAAAGTTCAGGGTGTTTTTCTATATATTTCATAGCTATATTTTTATCAAAAACAGCATAGTCTAGCTCTTTAGAAAGCAGCATTTCTATAACTTTTTCATTGCTACTCTCTTCAAGCAATTTAACATTTTTAATATCTTGAATTAAACTTAGAAAATAAGTCCCTTTTGTTACACCATAAATAGGGGCTTTAATATTTAATACAACATTTTCTCTATTACTTATAGTTACAACATCTGAATACATATAATGTTCCGAAAAATCTACCATCTGTTTTCTCTCATCTGTCATAGAGTAAGAATTAATTCCAATATCTAACTCATTTTTTACAACCCCTGGAATTATCTGTTCAAATTTTTTCTCTATAAAATTTAGTTTAAACCCTGATTTTTTAGCTATTTCCATTAATAAGTCATATTCAAAACCAGTAAGTTTTCCTGTTCCATCTTTATATACAAATGGATATATCATATCACACCCAACTGTATAACTGCTTTTTAAAGTTTTTTCATCTTTGCATGCCGTAAAAATAAATAGTAATAAAAACAGAAAAATAGATATTTTTTTCATTTTAACTCCTTATTTATACCTCTTTATTAGTTATAATTTTTCTTTTTGTATAAATACAATACTCCACTAATAGCCACAAAAGTTCCTAATATTATCCCTAAAATTTTTAATATATTTTTTTCTTTCTCACCTACAAAAGTTTTTCCTACTTCATCTTTTTTATCTGTTTTTACTGTTGCACCATCTTTTTCATTGATACCTATGTAATTATCATCTAAAAATGTATTCTCTTTTATTTTATTCAAAACATTATCATAATACATATTTTTATCAGAAAACACAAGCATATTAGATGTTTTTTCATTTTTATAAATTTGGATTGCAGAGTATTTATTATCTCCTAAAAACTGAAATTTATAATCACTTAAAAATTTCTCATTATTTCTGTCATATTTTAAAAATAAACTGTTTTGTAACTCTTTAATTATGGCGTTATCTTTAGGATTTCCTATGACAATAGTATTTTTATCAACATCGTTGCTTTCTAAATAAATAATTGATCCTGGATATTTTAAATTTCCACCAATTATTCTAAACAGTTCTGTAGCAAATTCCAGACTTTTAAAATCATCAGATATGGAAACTGCTAATTTATTGTACTTTCCATCTTTTACAAAAGGTGCTGGAAAATCCTGTAATTTAAAATCCTCTTTCACAATAGCTTTAGTCTCCACAATACTTGTGTTTTTAATCTCAATCCAAGGGTTTGGTATTTCATTGCAACTGTAATCTAAAATTAAATTACTCTCAATCTCAACTTCATACCTGTTTTTAATACTATTCATCTCTTTAGGAATAGGTATTTTTATCTCTGTTAATTTTTCTTTACTCTTTCCAATCTCTTTATTCCAAAGAGATTCACCATTAACTTTTATCTCTAAAGTACTTGGTGTTCCAATCAAAAGACTTGAATAATTAATTTTTAAATTTAAAACTACATTATCCCTTATTCTATATTTTGGTATAGCAATAACAATTTTTTCTTTAATATAACCATTTCCAGATAATTTTATATTATCTATACCTAACTCTTTAAAAGTTAAATCATTAGAAAAAACATTCTCTTCGTATTTATTTTCACTGTAATCTTTTATAATTATGAAATTTCCATTTAGCTGCTTTGCTATTTTTTCATCTATAAGCCAGTTAGCACCATTCCTTAAATTCCTAGAGTTTGAAGTTTGAATCAACATTTTTTTTGAAGGGTTTACAGGGTTATCAATAATTTTTAAAGCTACACCGCTATCTAAAAGTTTTATCTCCTCTTTTGTGAAAGTATTTTTAAAAATTTCAGGCAG
>JAGNZR010000017.1:0-23335 GCA_017984315.1 Fusobacteriaceae bacterium
TTTCACTAAATTTACTATATTTTTTAATATTTTTTTATCTTCTACAAAGACTATGGGTGTTTTTTGTAAAGGTTTAGAATAAAATTCCATATTAGGTCCTTTAGATTTTCCATTTACTTTGTACCATTTATAAAAAATTTCAGAGTTCAAATACCCTAATGTATAAAATAGTAGTTCCTCTTTATCTTCATTTAAACCTGATTTGGGAGTTATATAATATATATCTGCGCTTCCATAAAAATTACTGCAAGAATAGGCAAATAAATTAGTTTTACACCTTTGTCTTACAACTATACTTGGCTCTTTAAATATTTTTTCCTCTCTAGGCCAAATAAGTTCCCACCAATTTCTAACTCCGTTTTTTACTTCTCTTCTTTTACAAAGTTTTTCATAATACTCTCTTAAATGCTCCTCTAAAATTAAAGGTAACTTAATATTTTTATTTAAATATAATATCCAAAATTTATTTTCTTCTTCTACATTATATTTATTTATATCTTTATTTTTATAAAATGGTTTCAGATACTCTTTATAATCCTCTATCCAATTAGAAAATACAAAAGCTTTATCCAGTCCTGAAACTATTCCCTGATTTATATTGAATTTATCTTCCAAAAAAAAACTTTTATTTTTCAACAATTTTTTTGAAAATTCGTATTCTTTTTGATCAGATAAAACAATTTTCCCCTCTTCATCGTAAAGATTTTTTGAATTTATAGTAAAGTTATTGCAACTACTTATAATTTTTACTTCATTATTTTTAAAATCCTCTTTTTTCAATGAAAAAATCATATTATGCTGACCTGGTGCGTTTTCAAAAACTGATTTATTTATATTATTTAAATAACATAAATTTGTCTTCTCTTTAATGCATGCTCTCAATTTTTTTCCTGAATCTGCTCTTAGCCAATAATTAGTAGTTATATAAGTTAAAACTCCATCTTTTTCTAAAAGTTCAATCCCTTTTTCTATAAAAAAGTAAAAATAATCCATTTTAGCTTCATAATATTTTTTACCAAAATCACTTTCTTTGATTTTGTCGAAAACTTCTTTATGATTTTTCTCTCCAAAATAAGGGGGATTTCCCAGTATTATATTATAACTCTCATCAAAAACTTTTAGTGCGTCTATATTTTTAAAATTGAGAGATTCCGTAGAACCCCTCAATTCATCTTTTAATTTAAATTTTTCTAACAGCTCTAAAACTCTAGTTTTTAATATAGTAATCCCTTCTTTATCTATATCATATCCGCTTATCCAGCTAGGCATAAACCTGTACTCTCCATGGACTGATTTACTTATTTTTATAAGCTCTTCTAATAAAGTAATCAATAAGTTTCCATCGCCACAAGAAAGGTCTACTGCTTTTAATTTTTCTAATTTTTCTTTTATTACATTTAATTTTTTTTCATTTCTATCACTATCTTTTTTAATTAATATCTCTTTATAATCTTGCTCTAAGGAAAAATAGTGGTTTAAACTTACATCCACTATCTCTTCTGTATATTCTAGAGGTGTATATATACAGAAATGACTTTTATTTCTGCCACGTTTATGTTTAACTCTCGTATTTTTATCTAATATAGCCTTATTGCTTATCATGAAAATATCCCCATACCCCTTCTATGGAATGGGTAACACCACATTAGTAAATATATCAAAGAAAACACTATAAGTCTTAATATTATATTATCCACAGGATAACTTAAAATTGTTGATACTACTACTGCAACTAATGTTACTTTAGAGAAAGAGATCAGTTTTTTAAAGTTTATCGCACAGTGTTTTTTATTAAAAACATAGATCAAACAACCAAAATTTGCTATAGAAGCTATGGATGTAGCTAAAGCTAACCCTCTATAGCTTATAATACCTATTAGAAGTTTATTTAAACAGATATTTATAATAATAGCCATAATAGAAAATTTAACAGGGGTCTTACTGTCTTTCATACCATAGAACCCTCTTGTAATCAGATGAATCGCTGTATAGCAATATAGACCTATAGAATAGTAAAATAAGCATCTTGATGTGACTATTACATTGTTTTCATCAAATTTTCCGTAAGAAAGTGTCATTCTTATTATATCTTCAGAATATACTGTAAAAATAACCATAGAAGGAACTACTAAAAAAGTTAACATATTTAAACCTTTTAAGATATTTGAACTTACAGTTTTAAAATCGTTGTTAGATATAGCTTTAGATAATATTGGGAAGATCAGTGTAGATATAGTTATACCAAAAACACCTATTGGAAGGTTATAAATTCTAGTAGCATTTTCTAAAGCTGAAACCCCTCCTCCTTCTAAATATGAAGCGAAGTATTGATCTACTATAGTATTAACCTGCATTGCAAATATTCCAACTAACATAGGGAGTATCATTACCCCCATTTTTTTCAAATATGGATCTTCCCAGTTTATTTTAAAACTATAAGATTTAACAATTTTTAAAAAACTTGGAACTAAAACTATAAATTGTAAAAATCCAGCAAGCACTACACCATATCCTAGAGCTTTTATTCCATGAGTTTTAGCAGCAACATAGGCCGAGAATATTATAGCTAAATTAAAAAATATCCCTGTACTTGCAAAAATCATAAATTTTTTAAAATTATTAAGAACTGCTCCCATCATTCCAGAAAGACTTATAAATATGAAATATATAGCCATTATCTGCAACAGCATAGTAGCCAGCATTTTAGTTTCTTGATTAAATCCATGTACTGTATAATTGATTATCTCTTCTGAAAAGATAATTGTTAATATTGAGATTATAGTACTAAAAATAAATACTATATTTAAAGTAGAAAATATAAGCTCTTTTGCCCCTGATTCTCCACACTCCTTTACTTTATCATTATATATTGGGATAAATGCATTTCCTAAAGCTCCTTCCCCTAAAAGTTGTCTAAAAAAATTACTAATTTTAAAAGCACTATAATAAGCATCTGTTATATTTGTTGCACCAAAATAATAAGCTATTGCAAAAGCCCTTACAAAGCCAAGAAGTCTGCTAATCATAATAATAAACATCATTCCAATTCCATTTTTAAACATTCAATGCTCCTCTTTTATATACAACATTTTTGTCTATTAATATCGTTCCATCTTTATATAGATCTAATATTGATAAAAACATATATATCAGTTGTAATTTGCTTTTTGCTCTTTGAAATATTTCATCAAAAGTTCTTGCTTTCTCATAAATATATATTATAAGTTTTTCCGTCTCTTCCTCTTGAGAAAATTGTTTTTCTAAATCTAATTTTAAAGACTCATCCTCTTCATATTTATCTATATATTTTTGGTAACTAGTAAATAGATCCAGTTGCTTTAAATCTGCTAAATTATACTCTTTAGCTGTTTTTTTCACTATTTTTTTCCCATCTTTTTTTGAATAAGGAACATTAAATTCATTTTGCAATTTTGATATTTCACCAGAAATTTCTTTTATCATAGCATACTCTTCTAATCTTCTTTTTAAATCTTTCTCTTTCTCCTCTTGGTATTGAGATTTTATAAGTTCAAGAGCCTTTATCTCAAGGAGTTCAGAGGCAATTAGTATAAACTCTACTTTTAATTCTAAATTATCTTTTTTTACGCTATTTATTATACTTAAATACTCCTCAATCAAACTAGAAATATTTAAATCTGAAAGTTTTACTTTTTTCTTCTCAATAAGGTGTAATAAAAGATCAAATGGACCTTGAAAGTTTTCTAAATTAATTATTATCTCCACAGTCTACTCCGTTTTCTATATTCTTTAAATACTCTTTCCAGTATTTTACATCTTCGTTTATCCTAACTTTTAATTCATCCATAGAATTAAACTTTATCTCATCTCTAATATGCCTTACTACACTTATATATATTTTTTTCCCGTATATATCCCTATTAAAATTTAATATATGTACCTCTATACTATGCTCATTAGGCTTAAGTGTTGGGTTTCTTCCTATATTTATAACTACATCATACTCTTCATCTGAGCCTTCTATGCTGGCATATCCTCCGTAAATTCCATAAGGCAGATAAATTTTATCTTTCATCTCTAAATTAGCAGTTGGAAAACCTAATACTCTTCCTAATTTTTTCCCATGAATTACCTCTCCAGAAATAAAGTAAGGTTCCCCTAAAAATCTATTTACAGTACCTAAATCTCCATTTACAATAGCACTTCTTATAGCTGTAGAACTCACTATTTTATCATCTACTTTTACAGGGCTTAACTCTTTTAACTCTATGTCATAAGTATCACAATACTCTTTTAACTCGTTTATCCCATTACTTTGATGTTTTCCAAATCTAAAATTAAACCCAACGAAAATCCCTTTTGTACCTAATTTTTCTTTTATTATATCTTTTACAAACTCTTCACCGCTTAAAGTACAAAACTCTTCTGAGAAAGGTTGAAAAACTATATAATCTACACCTAGTTTTTCAAAAATATAAATTTTTTCATCCATAGTTGTTATAGTTTTTGGAATTCCAGAATCATTATTTTTATTTTTTGGGTGGTCTAAAAATGTGAATACAACTGAGACTCCCCCTTTCTCTTTGGCAGCATTTACAGCTTTCTTTATTAATATCTTATGTCCTATATGTAAACCATCAAAATTTCCTATAGCAACATATGAATTTTCTATAATCTCTCTATTGTTAAATATATCAAAAATCAGCTTCATATTTATTTTCTCTCTTTTCCTTCATCTTGTGATATTTCATTATAAAAATCTTCTAACCTTCTAAACCTATTTTTCACACCTGATTTAGATATCCCTATTAAATCTGCAATTTCTTGAAAAGAACTCTCTGTATATTTTAGCCTAAGTTCTGCAATCTCTTTCAATACTGGACTTAAATTACCAAGACCATACTCTTCCTCAATATATTCTATCATTTTCAGCTGCCTGTTAGCTGAATTTAAAGTTTTAGTCTCATTGGCAACTTCCCAATTCATCTCTCTTATGGTCTTATTTTTTAAATCTTTCATCATAGTTGTCTCTTCAAATTTAAAAAACTCCTGCATAGAACCTACTGTAACTAATATATCCATTATATCTTCAGAATTTCTTAAGTAAACTAAATTTTTATTCTTTTTTATAGTTTTAAAAACTTTTTTATCTAGTGCAAGTAAAAGATCATAAAGTTCTTGAGCACCATCAGAAGAGTCTATGAAAAAATCCATAGCATACTCTTTTTCTGGTGATTTTACATACCCTGAATATAAAAAGTACCCTCTTACACACCCTTTTAAAAAATGCTCATTTGATAAAATCAAACTATTTGTTACCCCTAATAGCTTTTGCAGAAACTCTTTATACCCTTTTTGATTGGGTATAGAGACATTATAAATTTTATGCTCTCCAAAATTCTTGCTAATAGAGTATTTTATAACTATTTTTAATTTAGTAATCTCTTGTAATAACCCATAAAACCTACTTGCCATAGATATATTGTCAAATTTTATTTCTATCTTATCCTCTTTTATCCCATCTTTACTAGTTATAACGGTTCTTACTTCACCTAGCATCTCTAGCTGTGATAATCCAGTTATTGCCATAACTTCTCTTTTTACTTTTTGGCTATATGACATACTTTAAAAATTCACCCACTTTTATTTTGTTTCTCCCCAATTACTTGCTATAGAGCCATTTACGTCTAATTTAGAATATTTAAACTCTACACATTTTTTCATGAACTCTTCTAACTGCTTTTTATATGTTTCTGCTTTTTTTTCATCAACTTCAAAAATAAGTTCATCATGCACTTGAAGAATTAACTTAATATCAGTTTTTTCTTTTATCTCGTTATATATGTCTATCATAGCTTTTTTTATTATCTCTGCTGCAGTTCCTTGAATCACTGTATTTACAGCCATTCTCTCCCCTTGCATTTTTATATTTCTATTTCTTGAATTTATCCCCTCAATACCTCTTTTTCTTCCAAAAAGTGTCTTTACATATCCATGTTTTTCAGCATACTCTATTGTTTCTTGTTCAAATACTTTTACTTTAGGGTATTGCTCAAAATAAGTTTTTATATATGTTGATGCATCTTTTTGAGGTATTTTTAGCTCCTTGGCAAGTCCAAAAGCAGTTTTCCCGTAAATCAAACTAAAATTAATTGTTTTTGCAATTGTTCTCTGCTCTCTTGTTACAGCTTCACTCTCATTTACTCCAAAAATCTTTCTTGCTGTAATCTCATGAAGATCTTTATTCTCTCTATAAGCCAGTATTAAATTTTCATCTTGTGTCATCTCTGCTAAAACTCTTAACTCTATTTGTGAGTAATCTATCCCTATAAGTTTTTTCTCTTTATCTGCTACAAACCCCTCTCTGATTCTCAACCCTTCATCTGATTTTACTGGAATATTTTGAAGATTAGGGTTTGATGAAGAGAGTCTTCCTGTAGCTGTTCCAATCTGATTAAAAGAGCTGTGAATTCTGCTGTTAATATCCACTAACTTAGGAAGAGGATCTACATAAGTTTGAGTTAGTTTAGATAACTTTCTATGTTCTAGCAAAAGCTCTGCAACTTTAAATCCAAGATCCCTTAAATTTTCTAAAACTTCAACATCTGTTGAAGGTCCTGTTTTATTTTTCTTCAATATAGGCATCCCTAAATCTACAAAAAGTATCTCTGCTAACTGCTTAGGAGAGTTAATATTAAACTCTTTTTTCTCTCCAGCACCTGCTTCTAGATATATCTGCTCTCTTATTTCATCTAATTTATAATTAAACTCTTTACTCAGTTTTCTAAAATGCTCTATATCTATTTTTATTCCATCTCTCTCCATTTGTGCAAGAACTGAAATCAATGGCATTTCAATAGTGTTTAAAACTATTTCTAACTCTTCATGCTCTATTCTCTTTCTTAAATACTCCTCAGTTTCATAAATAACTCTTGACCTTGGAGTAATATATTTTATAATCTCTTCTGCTGATAACTCTGAAACTGCTCTTTTAGAATAAAGTTGATTAAATTTTTCAAATTCAACCCCTGTGTACTCTTTTGCAAAAAGCTCTATCTCATCTTTTGTTGAAGACGTTAAAAGATGATATGCAATAAGCATATCAAAAGATTTTTCATTTACCAGTTCTGACTTTGTATAATGACAGAGGGTTTTTAAATTAAATCCTACAACTTCATACTCATTTTCAAATAAATTAACAAACCACTCTTTCTCTTTATTATTATCACTAGTAAAATCTAAAGTAAGTAAAGATAGATTACCTATTTTTGGACTCTCAACAACATCATCAGATTTTTTTACATTAGGAATATAAAAATCTGTTTTTGAAGTAGATACTGAACACCCTATCTCATCTAAATAAAATACTATTTTTTTCTCTCTATCTATTTCAGATTTTAATAATTCATATATCTCTTCATTATCTACTACTATTTTTTTATATTTATCATAATTTATAAAAATCTGCTTATCATCTAAATTTTCTTTTAAATCTTCACTTTTTTCTTCAGATTTTTCTTCAGTTTTAAATAGCGATGGACTGCTGCTTTCATCATATTTTTTTATCATTGCTTTAAACTCTAATTCAGTAAAAAACTCTCTCAACTTCTCTTTATTTTCAGAAAAAACAAGTTCCTCTCCTGTAACTTTAATCTCCTCTAAATCTACCTCTATTGTAGCAAGTTTTCTGCTTAAAAAAGCTAACTCTTTATCTTCAATCATATTTTGGATAAGTGATTTTCCAATCCCTGGTATCTCTGTTAAAAACTCTATATTTTCATATATTCCTTCTAAATTTTCATATTTTTCAATCATAGGGATTGCTTTTTTAGGACCAATTTTTCTAACTCCTGGTATTCCATCAGATGAATCACCAATAAGACCAAAAAAATCAGGAATCTGACAAGGTAAAACACCTAAACTCTCTACAACATCTTCATTTTTTTCAAGGATTTTAAAAGGATCTTTTCCATCCCCTTTTCCAAGTAAAGCTATTTTTATATTTTTCTCATCACATATAAGTTGTGATATATCTTTATCTCCAGTTATTATTATAACTTCATAACCCTGTTCTGAAAGTTGTTTTGCTAAAGTTCCTAAAACATCATCAGCTTCATGCCCTGGAATTTTGAATTTTGCAATTCCATAATAATCTAAAAGCTCCTCTATTCTTGGTATTTGAGCTATTAAATCTTCAGGTGCTGCTTCCCTTTGAGCTTTATATTCAGAGTAGCTCTCTGTTCTTTTCAGTGTGCTTCTTGAAACATCAAAAGCAGCTCCAATCATTTTAGGAGAAAACTCTTTTATAATTTTTTGCAATATTAGTGTAAAACCATAAATTGCTCCAGTAGGCTCTTTCTTTGTTCTAAAATGTGGATTAGCATAAAATGCTCTATATATTATGGCACTAGTATCTAATAATACAACTCTCTCCATAAGGTTCCCCCTAATTTCTTCTTTTTCTCTTATAATTATAACATTAAATTATTCTTTTTTATTAATTTTTTTGTAAATTTCAGATAACTTTGATATAATTAAGTGTAGAATATTTTTGTTAGACTAGCTAAAAAAGATAGTACTTTAGGAGGTATATTATGAATATCGTTGTATTGATTGGTAGATTAACACGTGACCCTGAATTAAAATTTGGTCAAAGTGGAAAAGCTTATTCAAAATTTGCTTTAGCTGTAGATAATCCATTTAAAAAGGGGGAAGCTGATTTTATTAACTGTGTTGCTTTTGGTAAAACTGCTGAACTTATTGGAGAGTATTTAAGAAAGGGTAAAAAAGTTGGTGTTAATGGAAGACTTCAAATGAATAGATACGAAGTTAATGGAGAGAAAAGAACATCTTATGATGTTTTAGTTGAACAGATTGAATTTTTAGAAGGTAAAGGTAGTTCTGAAAGTGGATTTGAAAGTAACTCTTATAATGATGCACCTGCATCTAAAGTTGCTGGAAATACACCTGCTGCGGAGGAAACTTTTGAAGATGATGAGTTTCCGTTCTAAAAAATTGAAATTAGTATAGGCTATAATAGGTTATAAATAAACTATTAGTTATAAAATTAAATTATATAAATTTGGAGGAGTAAAAATGAAAAGAGAACTAGCTCTTGAATTTGCTAGAGTTACTGAAGCTGCTGCACTTGCTGCACACTACTGGGTAGGAAGAGGGGATAAAAATGCTGCTGATGGAGCTGCCGTTGATGCTATGAGATCAATGTTAAACCATATTAGTATTGATGGTGAAATAGTTATTGGAGAGGGAGAAATCGATGAAGCTCCTATGTTATATATCGGTGAAAAAGTTGGGAAAGTTAGTGCTGAACACCGTGTTGCTGTAGATATTGCTGTAGACCCTGTAGAAGGTACTAGAATGACGGCTCAAGGTCAGTCAAACGCTATCGCTGTATTAGCAGTTGGAAATAAAGGTAGTTTTTTAAAAGCACCTGATATGTATATGGAAAAATTAGTTGTTGGACCTGAAGCAAAAGGTCTTATAGATTTAAACAAGCCTTTAATGGAGAATATTGATATAGTTGCAAAAGCTGTGGGTAAACCTCTATCTGAATTAACTATAGTTGTTCTTGATAAACCAAGACACCATAAAATCATTAAAGAGTTACAAGCTTTAAATATTAAAGTATACGCTCTTCCTGATGGAGACGTTGCTGGATCTATCTTAACGTGTATTGTTGACTCTGATGTAGATATGCTTTATGGAATAGGGGGAGCTCCTGAAGGTGTTATCTCTGCTGCTGTTATTAAAGCTTTAGGTGGAGATATGCATGCTAGATTAAAACTTAGAAGTGAAGTTAAAGGTGTTTCTTTAGAAAATGATAAGATTTCTAACTTTGAAAAATCTAGATGTAAAGAGATGGGACTTAATGTTGGTGATGTTTTAACTATGGATGATATGGTAAAAGATGATGAAGTTATTTTCTCTGCTACTGGTGTAACTGGTGGAGACCTTTTAGAAGGAGTTAAGAAAAAAGGGAATATAGCTAGAACACAAACTTTACTTGTAAGAGGTAAAACTAAAACAGTTAGATATATCAACGCTGTTCATAATCTTGATCATAAATCTAACGATATAATTAACTTAGTAAGAAAATAATTTATGAAATTCAAAAAAATTTATATAGAAATCACTAATTGCTGCAATTTAAAATGCAGTTTCTGTCCTACTACAGAAAGAGCTCCAAGAGTTATGACTCTTGATGAGTTTAACCATATTTTAAATTCAATTAAAGGGTATACCCAGCATATATATCTACATATAAAAGGGGAGCCACTATCTCACCCTAATTTTCAACAGTTTGTGAAGTTAGCTTCTGATTTAGGATTTTTTGTTAATATTACAACTAATGGTACTTTAATAAAAAAACATGCTTGGTTTTTAACTGAAGTATCTCCACCTAGACAGATAAATTTCTCTCTTCACAGCTTTGATGGGGAGTTAGATACCATTGATTCCAGCCAATATTTAAATGATATATTTGACTTTGTTAACAGCTCTCTTTTAGAAGAAAAAACATATATCTCGTTAAGACTTTGGAATTATAATGCTTCTGAAAGGGCAGACATAAAGAATGTAGGTAATAATAGAATTTTATCTAAAATTAAAGAAAAATTCAGTTTTAATTCTGATTTATCATCCCTTATCACTCCTGGAAAAGGGGTAAAGTTAAGAGAGCATCTATATCTTAACTCTGACATAGAGTTTAAATGGCCAAGTTTATCTAATGAATATATCAGTAACAAAGGGTATTGTCTTGGTCTTAAAGATCATATTGGAATACTCTCTAACGGTGATGTTGTCCCTTGCTGTTTAGATGGTGAGGGGATTATAACCCTGGGAAATATTTTTTTAGAAGAGTTTTCAAATATTTTAAATAGCCCTAGAACTAAGGCTATTAAAGAGGGATTTTCTAAAAAAATTGCAGTGGAAGAGTTATGTCAAAAATGTGATTTCAAAACAAGATTTTAATAAAAAAGCACTGAACCAATTATCCGTTCAGTGCTTTTTCTGTTAAAACTAATATTTTTGTTGTATCTAAATCTTTCTCAACACAACACTTTTTTTCATTGCTATGCTCTTGATTATTACCACATCCACAACTTTCTGAAGAACAGGCAGTTCCACAATGATTTTCATTCATGCTGTCTGGTTTTGCTTTCTTTCTAGCTTCATAAGAGTCATAAGTTTCTAAATACCCATCCACTATTAACTCTTTATAAATCTCTTTTAACTCCTGTTCTGACAATCCGAAATTTTTCATTATAGCTCCATCACTATAAGCTTTTCCATCTATTAAAAATCTCAATACACTTTTTTTAAGTTCAATCATATTTTTCTCCTTCTGCTTTAAATTAAATCTTTTTATAGGATTATTTTTCTTTTTTTTGTATACTTTGTATAAATATATAAATATTTTTTATTTATGAGGTGATTTTATGTTGAACGTGCTAATTAACAAGCTTAACAATAAATTTTTAAAAAATCTAATGGAAGATATCCGTTTTTCTAATATTTTACAAAGTGCAAAAGGTGCACTTATAAATTATAAGCGTTCAAATTCTAACCTCTGGGTAAGTTCCCTTTGCTATTTTTCAATTTTAGGTTTAATCCCTATTTTAGCTATAATTTTCAGTATTGGTAGATGGCTAAATATTGATAACTATATAATTGATAACATCATAAAGAACTCTCCAATTGACAAATACTCACTTGCATTTTTAATTAAAACAACACAAACTCTTTTAGATACTACTCGTAATGGAGTTCTTGCAGGTTTTGGATTTTTTTTCTTAGGTTTTTCTGTTTTATCACTGTTTTCTCTAATAGAAAAATCTTTTAATTCAATTTGGAAAATTAAAACTTCTAAAAAATTCTCAAAAAAAGTTGGTGACTTTTTAATAATTTTTACATCTTTTCCTTTAACTTTACTATCTATGAATATTTTAGATAAGAAAATTTCTCTTTTTTACTCGTTTAAAATACTTAATTTTTTAGCACCATATCTTGCTCTTTGGGCATTTTTTACAATATTTTATACTGTAATTCCTAATATAAAAATCCGTTTAGTGGATACTGTATTATCAGGTTTATTTGTGTCCATTTTATTGAATCAAAGCAACTTGATTTTAGTGAAGTTACAATTCATTATACAAGGGTATGGTAGAGTTTATGGAAGTTTCTCTATTATACTGATTTTTATAATTTGGTTAAAAATTATCTGGTTCATAATTTTATTGGGTGCACACTTTACTTATATTCTCCAAAATAAAGATTTTTTAAAAAATATTGAAGGGATAAAAAATATAAATTTCAGCTCTAAATATCAAATTTCTATATTAATTTTAAAAGAATTCGTTGTAAATTTTAAAAATAATGAACCACCACTAACAGTTAGAGAGATATCAGAAAAAACAAGCTTTCCTATGATGATAACTCAAGATATTATCTATTTACTAAAAGATATGGAACTGATATCTGAAATATCTTTAGAAAATTCTCAATATGAAAGCTGTTATAAAATCTCTTATAATTTTTCTTCTTTAACTCTTAGAGAGGTAAAGAATTTACTTGAAAAAAATGGTGATACGTATAATTTTAGTTCTGACAATGAAGATATAGATTTTGAAAATTTAGATCAAAAAATTGTAGATATTTTATAAAAGTTGAGTTTATTAGAATTTTTGACACACCCAGTTTATTTTACCTATCTCCTCTTTAACTCTTTCAATACACATATCTGGATGAATGCTGTCTCTATGAGAAATTGTCAAAATAGACATAGCCATAGAGATTTTCAGCATCTCATCCACTGGGAGATTCATTGCATAGCTATACCCAATCCCTGCAACAAAAGAATCTCCAGCACCAGTTACATTTTTTACAACTACATCTTTTGCTTTTATCCTTCCACTGCCTTCTGGAGTCTTGTAATAAATCCCCTCTTCATCAAGACTTATAAATATATTTTTTACTCCAATTTTTATAAACTCTTCCCCTGCTCTTTTTAAATCTTCGTCTGTTTTTAAATTAAAACCTAACATAGCTTCTGCTTCAACTCTATTTGGCTTAATTGTATGAAAATACTTTATTAAATCTTTTACTAAAAAAGCTTTTGTTGCTGAAATAGGATCTAATATAAAATTAGTCTTGCCTTGGAACTTTTTCAGTAAATACTCTAATTTTTCAGGATTATCCGCATCTACAAAAGTATACTCTGCATTTTCAAAAAGTTCAGATTTAGAATCAATAAACTCCTCTGTGAGACACGACAGAAGCCCCATATCAGAAACTGCCGATACCATCTCCCCATCCTCATTTAAAATTGCCATATATGTGGGAGTTCTTTTATTATCAATTACCATTGAGTGTGACATATCATACCCTATATTTTTGGCTCCTTCTAACATCGCTCTACCGCTTTCATCATTTCCTAGTATAGAGATAAATTTTACATTTATTCCAACTTTTGCCATATTTTCCGCTATGTTTCTAGAAACACCGCCAAACGTAATTTTTATATTTCCTGGGATAGAATCACACTGATTATATTTTTTAGAGCAAAACCCAAAAATGTCTACTACTGTGGCTCCAAAAACTAAAATATATTTTCTATTGTTCATCAATTCCACCTCTTCTAAATTATTAATGAATTCATTATAGCATATATTCCATTTATTTATTTGACTTTTAACTTATTATATGTGATTATTATATATAGTTTATTATTTTTTATTAAGAAAGGAATTTTACATGCCAAAAAGAGAAATTATTGTTTTTGATTTTGAAACAAATGGGTTTAATGGTACTTCTGTTTTATCATTATCCGCTATTAAAGCTTTAGTATTGCCAAACGGTATTCAAGAGATTGATAGATTTAACAGATTTTACTATAGAACTCCCGGCGAATTTGTTAACCCTGCTGCAATTAATGTTAATGGGCTTGATGAATCTACTATCTGTAAACTAAGAGGGGAAGCCGATTATCCCAAACATTATATAGATGATATCGAAAGTTTTATTGAATTTTGTGGTGATACTGATCATTTTATTGCCCATAATTTTTCTTTCGACAAGGACTTTCTAGGTTTTGAAGCTTTAGTCTATTTCTGTACATTTATAGAATCTAAAAATATTAATATTGGAAAATTCAATAAACTTTCCGATCTTGCAGCTTATTATAATATCGATGTTAATCCTGATTTTCTCCATAACTCCATGTATGATGTTGAAATCCTTTTCGATATTGTAAAGGCTATGTATGAAGAGAAAAATGAAAACCTCTTGAAATTTTTCCATGAAAGAGCTCTGAATAAAAAAGAGCAGAAATATATTCAAATAAGATTTAATTCCTATTTGAAAAGTAAAAGGGAACTTAGAGACAGAACTGAAAAAAATTATAGTTCAATTACTGATAAATCTGAAGAGATAAAAAAAGCTATTAATACACTTTCACTTCCCAGCTCTGATATTACAATAAGTCAATTCTTAACTATTGCTAATAGGGCTCTTGCACCTTTGGGATTAGAAAATGTTACCAGCATAAATTTTAATAACTTTTTAAAGAAATATGATATATTGTCTACTGTAAATAAACTTACAAAGACTAATGATAACTCATTAAAATTCGGAATTTTTACTCAAACTCGTATTTCCCTCAGTGGAGAAAAATATGATGTAATTTTATATAATGCTTTAGGGAAGAAAATTTTAAAAGAGTATTTAATTAAAATGTTGCTAGAAAATTAAAAAAAGAAGCTTTTCAGCTTCTTTTTTATTTTTTATGTTTATTTTTCTTAATTATACAATGCTCTTAATATATTTTTTTTATCTATCTGCGCTCTAGTTGCTTTTATGAGCTCAGCACCTTTAGATATATCACCTATTATGATTCCCCCTGATACTTTACCATTTTCAAAAAATAATTTTTTGTAATTTGCTTCACAATGCTCTATCTCTTCTAAGGCATCGCAAACTACACCATCATAATGAATTTTTCCAATAGAGATAAGTTTAATTCCCATCCCTTCAAATATTAGGGGCTGCTGTTTTTCTCCAAACATTTTTTCTACCCCTACAATATTTGCAGCAACTATTTTTGCTTGATCTACTGCTGTATCCCATAATCCAACCACTTTACCATTAAATTCAGCTATATCACCACAAGCATACACTCCATTTACTGAAGTTTCCATTTTTTCATTAACAATGACACCTCTGTTGCATTTTACACCTAACTCTTCCACTAACTCTTTATTAGGCAAAACTCCTGCACTAATAATAACTAAATCTGCCTCTAGCACTGTTCCATGTTCTAAAATTACTTTTTCAATTTTCTTTTCACCTTCAAAGCCTCTAATTGTACTATTTTTATAAATAGTAACCCCATATTCATTTATCTTTTCTTCAAGGAGCTTAGAAGCATTTTCGTCTAACTGTCTAGGTAATACTCTTTGCATAATCTCTATAACAGAAACATCCAATCCACACTCTTTCATAGCAAATGCAGCTTCTAATCCTAATACTCCACCACCTATAACTACAGCTTTTTTAGAAAGTTTTATATACTTTTTGATACTCTCTGCATCCTGCATATTTCTTAGTGTGAACACACCATCTAAATTTGAATTTTTTATATGAGGAATATTTGCTCTAGCACCATTTGCTAAAACTAATTTATCATACTTTGTAACCTCCCCATCCAGCATTAAAATCTCTTTCTTAATAAAATCAATAGTTTTTACCCCTGTTCCTATACGTAGGTCTATATTATTTTGTTCAAACCAATCATAAGTTTTTAAATATAGCTTCTCCCCACTTAAAGTATTATATAGATGCTCTGAAAGCATTGTTCTATAATAAGGTAGTGCTTTTTCAGCTTCTATTAGCTCTATTCTTGCATCTTTAGAGTATTTTCTAATCAGTTCAGCAACGTTTAAACCTGCAGCTCCACCACCAATTATAACAACTTTTTCATTGAATTTACTTTGGGCATATGTCTCTCTCTCCACACCTATAAAAAACTCTCTTCCTACGCCACATGCAGGACAGATATGTGGTGGAGCTTCTCCATCATATATCTCTCCACAAACTGTACATTTCCAACTTCTATATCCTTCCACATTTATAAAATCTCCGGACATCCTTTTAGCTCTTGGTGTTTCAAGTTTTTCATACATATACTTTGCAAATGTATATCCAAATTCAAATGCACCATTAAGTTTTTCCTCATTTGGCTTAAATTTAATTTTATACCCATCTAAAACATTAACTCTAATTTGGTCCAGTCTGGCAATAATATTATCTACACCTTCACCACTCCACCCATAAGATCCAAATGCTGAAGCATACTTTCCTGCATGTGTTATAGGACCCATTGATTGAGCTAAATCAGAAATTAAAGGGAGTGCATCTCCGTTTATTGTAGACGTTCCAAAAATTACTCCAGAGGCGTCATCTATTTTTTTCATTATCTCAGGTTTTAAAGCTGCAAAATTAGCTATATTAATATTGTAAAGCTGAGTTTCTATATTTTCATTATATTTTTTTATACCTCTTTCCATCTCTTGGGCTAATTGTTCAGTATAACCGTATGCTGCCACATATGGTATGACTATTAAAGGAGTATCAGGTTTTTTTGGAAGCTGAGACCACTCTTCATAAATTTTCATAATCTCTTGAGGATTTTTATCTAGAACAGGTCCGTGACCTGGCAATACCATCTCTATCTCTTCGTAAACCCCTTTTATTTTATCCAGTGCTTCAAGGACATAAGATTTGAATGGAGAAAAAATTGCTAAATAGTAATAACGCAATGCTGATCTATAATCCTTCATTTTTTCACCAGGAATTTTAGAATAGAGCACTTCATTAAAACTGTAATGAGAACCGAAAGAATCGCAAGTAACCAAAGTTTTATCCTCTTTTATATATGTATATATTGTATCTGGCCAATGTAAAAAAGGTACTGAGTAAAATTGCAAAGTTTTGTTCCCTAAGCTCAGTTCATCTAAATGGTTAACTACAATATACTCAAATTCCCTGTTCATTATATCTTTTAAAAATTCAACAGCTCTTTCTGAAGCAACTATCTTGGCATTTTTAGAATAATCTAATAATTTAGATATACTTCCAGCATGATCAGGCTCTGTATGGCTTACAACTATATAATCTATTTTCGATAAATCTGTTAATTTTTTTAATTTTTCTATATATTCATCAAAACATTTTTCTTTAACAGTTTCAAATACTGCAGTTTTTTCACTTCCTTTAACAAAGTATGAATTATATGTTGTTCCAAACTCAGTCTCCATTATAATATCAAAAACTCTTAAATTTTCATCAAGAGATCCTAGCCAGTATATATCATTTTTTAATTTTAAAACACTCATTATTTCCTCCTGTAATTAAATAAATAATCTGTTTAAAATATTATATTAAATATTAAAAACATATTTTATACTCTTTACAATATTATAATTAGTATTCCTTTTTTATTTTTATAGAGGAAAATAAAAAAAACTCCCTTAAAGGGAGCCTTTTTTTATTAAATTGAGATTACTCCAATGGCTTGTAAAAGTAATACTACTAAAATTACTGGAATTATATATCTTACAACAAATAACCATAATTTTACAAATTTAAACTTTACTTCTCCATTATTTGTAACCTCAGCTATTACATCTTTCTCGTTCCAAACATGACCTACAGCAGCACACAGCATTAAACCACCAATAGGTAGTAATAAGTTATCTGTTAAATAGCATAAGAAATCAAAGAAATTCATTCCAAAGAAGAATGTTACTCCTGCAAGTGGCCCAAATGATAATGAGTTAAATATAGAGATTATAAATATTACTATAGTTATCCATATTGTAGCTTTTCTTCTTCCAACTTTTAACTGATCTACTACGAAAGCAACAATAACTTCTAATAATGATATTGTTGATGTTATTGCTGCAAAAAGCACTAATATAAAGAATATAGTTCCAAATACCCCACCTAAAGGCATTGCATTAAATACTGACGGCAGTGTTATAAAAATTAATCCTGGTCCTGCACTTACTTCATGTCCAAAAGCTATTGTTGCTGGGATAATTGCAAGTCCTGCTACTAATGCTATTAAAGTATCTAAATCTGTTACTACAAGTGAGTTTTTTACAATATTTGGTTTCTTATCTAAATAACTTCCATATGTAATCATGGCTCCCATTCCTAAACTTAAAGAGAAAAATACCTGCCCTAATGCTGCTAATATTACTTTTCCATTTATTTTAGAAAAATCTGGTTCTAAATAGTATTTAACCCCTTCCATTGCTCCTGGTAAAGTTAATACTCTTATTGTTATAATGAAAAGGAAAATAAATAGTGCTGGCATCAATATCTTTCCAGCTTTTTCTATCCCCCCTGAAACACCTTTTAAAACTACAAATGCTGTAAATATAAGAACTAGCCCTGAATAGAATATAGGTGATCCCACAGAAGAGATATGACTACCAAAATATGCCCCTACATCTCCTTGTACTCCGCCAGTAAGATATACAAGAATATATTTAATTATCCAACCTGCTATTACTGTATAATAAGTGTACACTACAAAACATGCTAATACTCCTAAAAATCCAGCAAATCCAAAACCTTTTTTCAGTTTTTCATAAGAACCGTATGCATCTGATTTTCCATTTCTACCTATCGCTATTTCAGACAGCATCAATGAAAACCCTAGAAGGATTACCAAAAATAAGTATACAATAACAAAAGCTCCTCCACCATTTTTACCAACTAAATATGGAAATTTCCATAAATTCCCAAGTCCAATTGCTGAACCGGCTGTGGCCAAAATAAACCCTAAATTTGAACCCCAGCTTCCTCTACTTTCTGCTTTTTCACTCATTAAACTCCTCCTTTTTTTCTATCTCCCTAAATTTTTAAAGAGACCAACTATTATTTATAAAAAAGATAATTTATCTTTTAAAAAATAAATTACCGCTTTTTAATTATTTTTACAATAATAGCATAAAAAGTTTGTACACACAAGAGTTTTAAAAAAAAAATTTTATTTTATCAATTTTAATAGTTTCTTTTCATTTTAATAATCATTTGAAAAATTATTTATCATACTAAAATTCATTTTTTTATATTGAAAATCTTTTTAAAGACTGTAGAATAAGCAAAATCAAAATTGTTGGTACTATATATCTTATTAAAAACAACCAAATTTTCACTAATCTAAATTTTTTCTCCCCACCATTTGTTACATGTTCTATTAACTCTTTTTCATTCCATATATAACCCACTGCTATACATATCAATAACCCACCAATAGGCAATAATAAATTATCAGTCAAATAATTTAAAAAATCAAAAAAGTTCATTCCAAAAAATATTTTAACATCAGCTAAAGTTCCAAAGGATAATGAATTAAATATTGAAATAGTAAATACAAGCAGTGAAATAATAATAGTAATGTTTTTTCTTTTCCAATTGAATTGATCCATAGCGAAGGCTACCATAACCTCTAATTGTGCTACTGTAGATGTCAATGCTGCAAAAAGTACCGATATAAAAAACAGTGTCCCAAAAATCTTTCCTAAAGGTGTCATATAAAACAGTGATGGCAGTGTTATAAATAGCAACCCTGGTCCTGAAGTTAATTCTAATCCCAAAACTATAGTCGCTGGAATTATTGCAAGTCCTGCTATTAATGAAATAATTGTGTCTAAATCAACTACAATTCTGCTCTCTTTCACAATATCTATTTTATTATCTAAATAACTACCATAAGTAAGCATAGCTCCTAGTCCTAAACTTAAAGAAAAAAATACTTGACCCATTGCTGCTAAAACTGCATTTGCATCTATTTTAGAAAAATCCGGAGTTAAGTAATATTTGATTCCATCTAAAGCCCCTGGCAAAAATAAAATTCTTATTGTGATTATAACAAGAAAAATTGATAAAGCAGGTATCATAACCTTTCCAGCTTTTTCTATTCCATTTTTTACACCTTTTATTACTATGAATGCTGTAATTATAATTATTAAAGCTGTATAAGCTATAGGAAGTCCTACAGAAGATATATGTCCATAAAAATTAGCTTTTTCAGGAATTGAGACTCCACCATTTAGAAAATCTACTATATATTTAATTATCCACCCTGCTATTACTGCATAATATGAGTATATTATAAAACAGCTAATAATACACAGATACCCTGCAAATCCAAGCCATTTTTTCAGTTTAATATAAGATCCATATACATCTAATTTTCCATTTCTTCCTATTGCAAACTCTGCAATCATAAGAGTTAAACCTAATAATAGTACAAAAATTAAATATACAATAACAAAAGCTCCTCCTCCATTTTTAGCAGCTAAATAAGGGAACCTCCACAGATTCCCAAGTCCTATTGCTGATCCTGAGGCAGCTAGAATAAAACCTAAACTAGAGCTCCAACTCTCTCTCTCTTCACTCATTTAGAATACCCCTTCATAACAGTGTAACCCACTATATTTTTATCTCCTCTAAAAATCTATCTATTCCACTTTCCCATGTTGGTATTTTTTCCCCTATTACTCTCTCTAATTTTGCAGAATCTAATTTTGAATACTCAGCTCTTTTAGCTGTCAAATTAAAATCAGTACTTTTTCCCCTTAAAAGTTCACCATTCCATCCTATACAATTCAAAACATACTTTGCTTGATCAAATTTTGAGGCTACTCCAGAGTTAGAAAGGTGATATAACCCATACTTTTTTGTTTGAATCAGCTTCCAAGAGTAATAAGCTAGATCTCTTGAGTAAGTAGGTGATGATATCTGGTCATCCACTATTGTCAATTTATCCTTGTTAGCTGACCACCCTATAACCTGCTTATTAAAATTGTTATTTCCAACTCCAAAAACCCATGAAGTTCTTATTACATAAGATTTTTCATACTTATTTAATACTAATCTTTCCCCTTCTAATTTTGCTTTTGAATAAACAGACAATGGATTAGGTTCATCTTCTTCTGTATAAGGTACTTTTTTTTCTCCATCAAAAACAAAATCTGTTGAATAAGTTATATACTCAGCACTATACTCTTTTGCTAATTTTGCTAAATCTTTTGGAGCATATGCATTAAGCTTATAACATAACTCTTGCTCCTCTTCAGCTTTATCAACATTATTATAAGCAGCACAATTTATTATAAGTTCTAATTTTTCGCCGCAATTTACTATTTTTTCATTTATAAATGCTCTTGCATTATCTATAACTGTTATATCTAAATCTAAATAGTCTGTGGCTATATATTTAATTTCTAAAGAATCAAATAATTTTTTAAAATCATATCCTAGTTGACCATTAGCACCTGTTATAAGTATCATTAATCTCTTTCACCTCTATATAGAGTTACTAATCCCTTTAAAAATACTCTTATATATTTATCACCACACTCTTTATAATTTTTATGATCTTTTTTTCTAAATAGTGCTGATAGTTCATGTTCTGACATCTCAACTCCACCTAGTTTAAAAACTTTTAACATATCTTCACTCTTATATTCTAAAGCTATTCTTAATTTTTTTAATATAATATTATTATTATTACTATTTTTTTTAGAACTAAATTCCTCTTCTACAGGTGGATTTTGCCCTGGTTTTAACTCTAATTTTCCTCTTTTAAAAATAACAAAACCATCTAAAAATTTTTTTAATTCTTCATTTCTTAAAGTTACATAACCATCATCTATCTCTTTTTTTAATATTGATTTTACTCCGTCAGCATCTATTTTATGCCCTCCTAACTCAAATATTTTTGACATATTTACATCACTAATATCTAATGCATATCTTAATCTTCTTAAAATGTCGTTATTGTTCATTTTGTTCCATCCTTTTATATTTATTTTATAATTACTTGTTAACTACGCTTTTAAATTTTTAAAGCACTAATGCTGAAGCACCTTTTATCCCTGCATCATTGCCTAATTCTCCTATTCTTATTTCAAAATTTTCCAGTGTAACAGGAAGTGCATATTTTTTTAATTTTTCCTTAACTGGCCCCAATAAAATCTCCCCTGCTTGGGATACTCCCCCTCCTAAGATAAGTATTTCAGGGTTAATAATATTTAAAATATTTCCAAGCCCTAAAGCTAAGTATTCAGCTTCATAATCTATTAATTCTAGAGCAAATTTATCCCCTAGTTTAGCTGCATCAAAAATTGTTTTTGCCTCAACTTGATATATATTACCCTTTACTAATCTATATATTTCGTTGTCTTTATTTATTATAAGCCTTGATATACACTCTCTTATTAACCCAGTAGCTGAAGCGTAAGCCTCAAAACACCCTTTCTGACCGCAACCACACAATTTTCCATCTTTCTCAATTTTTATATGTCCTATCTCTCCACCAGCACCACTAAAACCAGATATCAGTTTCCCATCAACATAGATTCCTCCACCAATACCTGTTCCTAAAGCCACTGTTACACTAGAAACAGTTCCACGACCAGCACCATATTTTGCTTCACCTAACGCTATTACATTAACATCGTTATCCAACTTTATTTTTTCAATCCCAGTTATTTTTTGCATAATCTCTCTTATGTTCAAATTTTTTCCCCAAGGAAAATTTGCAAAAAAACCTACTATTTCTTGATTTTTTACAGGTCCAGGTATCCCTATCCCTATTCCCTCTATGCTGTTAATAGGTACATCTATCTCTTTTGCCAACTCTTGAATTGTCTTCCAAATTCTAGTTAAACACTTTTCTACACCCTCTTCAGAAAGAGTTTTTATTGAAGTGCTTTTTAATAAATCTCCATTTTCATTCAATATCCCTATTTTGGAATTCGTTCCACCTAAATCTACTCCTGCAACATAATGCATATTATACACCCCTATCCATTTCCTCTTTTTTTATATGAACATCCATTTGCGGAAATGGAATCTCTATCCCTTCCCTTTCAAACATATCTTTTGCTAACTCGATAGAATCATAGTATACATCCCAGTAATCCTCTTTTTTGCACCAAACTCTATAATGAATAATTACTGAACTATCTGCAAGAGATTTTACTCTTATAACTTTTTCTATTTGCTGCAATATTTTATCATGGTTATCCGATATTTCAGTCAATAACTTTATTGCTTTTCTAAAATCGCTTTTATATGCTATCCCAAACTCTATCTCAACTCTTCTCACTTTATTTGCAGTATAGTTAACTATATGTGTAGTTATAATTTTACCATTAGGGACTATTATTTTCTTGTTATCAATAGTATTCATCTCAGTAGCAAATATTGATATCCCTTGTACCTCTCCACTTTTTCCTTCAATATCTATAAAATCTGA
>JAGNZR010000017.1:23435-25887 GCA_017984315.1 Fusobacteriaceae bacterium
TCTACCTCCAACATTATATTTATATAATATCCAGTATTTTTACTTTTTTCCCTTCAATCTCTATTAGCTCCTCTTTTTGCATTTTAGATAACTCCCTGCATAGAGCACTTCTATCAACACATAGATAATCTGCCAATTCCTGCCTAGAAAAGCTTATATTAACTTCATTTTTTTTAGTTTTTTCCATCTGTGCTTTAAAATAGCAGATCAGTTTTTCCCTTATAGTTCTTTTACCTAAAATTTCTATTTTTTCATTTAGTAAAATATTTCTTCTAGATAACAATTTTAACATATTTTTAACTAAAGTTATATGATAACCACATGCTGAACCACAAGTTTCTACAATATTTTTATATTTTATAAAAAGTATATCTGATTCTGTTTCTGAAAAAACAGTTACTGGACTTCTTTCTAACCCTGCACTTAAAAATACTTCTCCAAAAAGCTCCCCTTGAGAAAGCTCTGTTATTATATTTCTTATACCTAAATAATCATCTTTAGCTATATAGATTTTCCCCTTTAATATTATTCCTACAGTTGTTATCTCCTCATCAGTTTCCCAAATAATTTCACCAGGGGCAAACCTTTTAATTGTAGCATTAAAGCATTTTAATGTTCCTTCTATAGCATCTTCTGGTACTCCTTCGAAAAATGGAAGTTTTTTTAAAAGATTTAGATAAATTTTCATTTTTTTTCTCCTTTTGTTGCTTTTGCAACATCTGTTTACTCTTTAGTATATTATAATCATCTCATAATATCAATACATAAATAATATTAATTTTAAAAAAAGAATTTTTCTATGTAGTTAGTATATAATTACATATGAGATTTATATATTTAATTAAGTTATTTATGTAATGAAATATAATATTATTTAATTTATAGGAGGTATTAAAATGTTTTGTTATCAATGTCAAGAAACTATTAAAAATCATGGTTGTAATCTTTCTACAGGTGCATGCGGTAAAAAAGCTGAAACGTCAGACTTACAGGACTTATTAGTTTATACAGCTAAAGGTGTTGCTGCTTACAGCTCTCAAGCAAAAGCTTTCTTTAATGTTACTGAATGTGATACTTGCAGCACAGCAAATTTATATTTAATAAACTCTTTATTTGTTACAATTACTAATGCAAACTTTGATGATGATATGATCATTGGAGAGATAAAGAAAGGGTTAGAGTTAAGAGATAAGATTAAAGCTAGACTTGTTGAGAGTGGCGCTACTTTATCTCCACAACATGAAAACAAAAAATATACAACTTGGAAAGCTTCAACTAAAGAGGAGTTTTTAACTGTTGCTAAATCAGTTGGTATTTTAGCTACTGAAAATGAGGATGTTAGATCTTTAAGATCACTTTTACTTTTTGGATTAAAAGGTTTAGCTGCTTATACTGAACATGCATTTAATTTAAAAAAGACAGATCCTACTATTTTCTCTTTCGTTGAAGAGGCACTGCTTGCCACTGAAAATGATGCTTTAACTGGTGCAGAGTTAACTGGACTTGTATTAAAATGCGGAGAGTTTGGAGTAAAAGGGATGGCTCTTTTAGATGCTGCTAACACTTCTACATTTGGAAATCCAGAGGTTACTAAAGTTAATTTAGGTGTAAAAAATAACCCTGGAATCCTTATCAGTGGACATGACCTTTGGGATTTAAAGCAACTGTTAGAGCAAACACAAAACACAGGTGTAGATGTATATACTCACTCTGAAATGTTACCAGGGCACTATTATCCTGAGTTAAAAAAATATCCTAACTTTGTTGGAAACTATGGTGGTTCTTGGTGGCATCAAAAAGAAGAGTTCGCTTCTTTCAATGGTCCAATCCTATTTACAACTAACTGTATAGTTCCTCCAGCTCCTAATGCTTCTTATGCTGATAAAGTATTTACTACAAATGCTGCTGGATACCCAGGTTGGAAGAGAGTAGCTGTTAAGGCTGACGGCGGAAAAGATTTTTCTGAAATCATAAATCTTGCAAAAACTTGTCCTTCTCCTACACAGATTGAAACTGGTGAAATTATCGGTGGATTTGCACACAACCAAGTAATTGCACTTGCAGACAAAGTTATTGACGCTGTAAAATCAGGTGCTATTAAAAAGTTTGTTGTTATGGCTGGATGCGATGGAAGACAAGCTGATAGAAACTACTATACTGAATTTGCAAAAGAGTTACCTCATGACACAGTTATTTTAACTGCAGGTTGTGCAAAATATAGATATAACAAATTAAATTTAGGAGATATTGGTGGAATCCCTAGAGTTTTAGATGCTGGACAGTGTAATGACTCTTATTCATTAGCTGTTATTGCTATGACACTTCAAAAAGCTTTTGGTCTTGATGATATTAATAAACTTCCTATCATTTATAATATTGCTTGGTATGAGCAAAAAGCTGTTATTGTTTTACTAGCTTTATTATCACTAGGAGTTAAAAATATCCACCTTGG
>JAGNZR010000040.1 GCA_017984315.1 Fusobacteriaceae bacterium
TCTGTTATTACATCTCCTAATTTCTCATCTAAAGTTGCAACACAATAATCGTTACTAACTAAATCTTCAGCTTTGTATGAACTCATTTTTTTTATTTTATTTTCAAACTCTTTATTTGTTGGTAAAGTTATTAAAACTTCCCAAAAAGCTAAAACTGGAGGCATCGGCATTTTTTCCTCTCTTACTAATATATCATCTCTAGTAACTACACCTATTACTTCTCCCTCCTCTCCAATAACAGGAAGTTTCCCAATTTTATTAGTTTTCATGATGTTTATAATCTCATCTAAACCTGTATCTTTTTTTATTACCATTATATTTTTATTCATAATATCTGAAACTTTTTTCATATTATCCCCCCATTTTATACTTTATTTTAACATACACACTATCATTTTACAACTTCAAAGGACTATTATATCTATATTAAAATAAACATGTCTTAAGATTTATACAAAATATCCAGGTATTTTCCTTTCAACTTATATTTTAACAAAAAATGAGGAATAACTTAAAGATAAAAATTAACATAATTACCTTTATATACTCCTCATTAATTATAATATTCATTTTTTATTTAAGAGATTGCAAATATGCTATCCCCTTTTTTAAGAACAACCCCGTCTTTAACTAAAATAGCTTCTATTCTACATTTTTTAGTTGCTTTTACTTCATTCATAAGTTTCATAGCTTCTACAATACAAAGAGTATCCCCTTCATTTACCTCTTGACCTACAGTTACAAATGGAGCTGCTCCAGGAGCTGCTGCACCGTAATAAGTTCCTACCATTGGTGAAGTTATTGTCTCTTTAGCTTCTACTTTTTCTTCCACTGGTGCAATTTTTTCTTCCATAACTGGTAATTGCTCAACTTCTAAAGACTGATGTGCTACTCTTTGCTGCACTACTTGAGTAACAACTTTTTCTTGTGGCACCTCTCTTTTTATTGTTAATTTTTCCCCTTCACCTTCAAATGTTAGCTCACTTAAATTATATTTATTAAGATTTTTAGCTAAGCTTTTTACAACTTCTAAATCAACTTTCATTTTTCACCTCTATTTTTTTTATATAAGTTCATACAATTTTTAAATAACATTGCTACTGTCATAGGTCCTACTCCACCTGGAACAGGTGTTATGTATGAAGCTATTTTAGAAACTTCATCAAAATCAACGTCCCCACATATTTTGCCATCTACCCTGTTTATTCCAACATCTATAACAACTGCTCCTGGCTTTACCATCTCTTTTTTTATGAAATGTTTTTGTCCTACACAAGCTATTAAAATATCTGCATTTCTAGTTTTTTCATCTAAACTCTTGGTTTTACTATTACATACAGTAACTGTAGCACCCATATTTATAAACATTATTGCTAAAGGTTTTCCTACTATATTACTTCTTCCTACTATAACTACATCTTTCCCTTCTATAGAAATTTTATAATATTTTAAAATTTCAAGAATACCGAAAGGTGTACATGGGTAAGCTGTATTTTTTTCATCTAAAAAGACACTTCCTATTTTTGTACTTGTATAACAGTCTGCATCTTTACTTGGAGATATTTTTTCCAATACTCTCTCTTTATGAATATGCTCTGGCAGGGGCAACTGAATTAAGATCCCATCAATAGATTTATCGCTGTTCAATCTTTCAATTACAGTTATAATCTCTTCCTCTGTTGAATTTTCAGGCAATCTAACACATTCCCCTTTGATCCCTAACTCAGTACAAGATTTCATTTGAGAATTTACATATACTTCAGAGGCTTTATTCTCCCCTACCATCAATACTGCAAGTCCTGGCTGCTGCAATCCCAATTCATCTATTTTTTGTACCTCTTTTTTTATCTCTTCCTTTATATAATCTGAAACTTTTTTACCATCTAATAACATATTGCTCCTTAAAAATACCTAGAATATTATCTTAAAACATCTTCAATTTTAAGTTGTTTCCCATTTATTGCGTCAACACCTGAGATAATAGACTTGTTTTCAGGCTTTATTTTTGTAAGTATAACTGAAGAATCACAAGTTTTTACAATAAACCCTTTATGTTTATCTTTATCAACTACTTCCCCACATAATTTATCTGCATAGATATTTTCTGATTTTTGAACTTCAATTATCTTTACAATTTTTCCATCAACTTCAGAAAAAACTCCTGGAAAAGGGGTCATCCCTCTTACAAGATTAAAAATTTCCTCACTTGTCTTATCCCACTTAATTTTACAATCCTCTTTTTTAAAAGGTTTTACAAAAGTAGCTTTACTGCTATCCTGCGGTGTTCTAACTGCTGTTCCTGCAAATATTTTATTCACTGCAGTTAAAAGTGTCTGTGCCCCAATCTCTTTTAATCTATCATGAAGTGTTATAAAATTATCCTCTGGTTTGATCTCTGTTTTTCCAACTTCAATTATATCCCCGGCATCTAACTCTTCTGCTATATCCATTATAGTTACTCCACTCTCTTTTTCTCCAGCAACTATAGCTGCATTAATAGGAGCTGCTCCTCTGTATTTAGGCAGCAGTGATGAATGTACGTTTATTATACCATATTTTGGAAATTCTATTATATTATTTGGAATTATTTTCCCATAAGCAACAACTACTATGAGATCTGGATTTATCTCTTTTACTAAGGCATAAGTCTCTTCATCTCTTAAATTATTAGGTTGATAAACTGGAATATTATGTGCAAGTCCATACTCTTTTACAGGAGTAAATTTTATTTTTCCCCCTCTTGTATTGGGTTTATCTACTTTTGTAAAAATTCCAACAATTTCATGATTTTTATTCAGTACATCTAATGACGGAACTGCAAATTCAGGAGTTCCCATAAAAAGTATTCTCAACTATATAACACCCCTTTGTTTTATATATTCTAAAGCCATTATGTATCCATAGCTTCCAAATCCAGATATTTTTCCAACTGCTATATCTGAAATTACAGAGTTTTTTCTAAACTCCTCTCTTGCATCTACATTAGAGAGATGAACTTCTATTGTTTTTATCCCTATAGCTAAAATTGCGTCTCTTATAGCTATGCTGTAATGAGTGTATGCTCCTGGGTTTATAATTAAGTAATCAAATTTTTTATGTAAACCATGGATATAATTTACAATCTCACCCTCTATATTAGATTGATAAAAATCCACATTAATCTCTGTTCCTTCTAAATGTCTCACAATATTTCTATTTATCTCTTCTAAAGTTTCACAACCATATACAGACGTTTCTCTAATCCCTAAAAAATTTAAGTTTACTCCATTAACTATAGCTACTTTCATATCTACCTACTTTTTTTTACTTGTTCTATAAGCTCAATAAAAGACTTTAAATCTGAAAACTCTTTATAAACAGAAGCAAATCTAACATACGCCACTTCATCTAAATGCAAAAGTTTTTCTAAAATGATATCCCCTAACTCTTTGCTTCCTATTTCATTATTAGGTAGTTTGTATATTATATTTTCTATCTCATCCACTAGCTCTTGCAATTTATTCATTTCTATATCTCTTTTTATTGTTGCAAGGGATAATCCTCTTAAAATTTTTTCTCTTTTAAATCTCTCTCTATTCCCAGATTTCTTTTTCACATAAAGGGTTATCTCTTCTAATTTTTCATAAGTGTTGAACCTTCTTTCACACTCAACACACTCTCTTCTTCTCTTTATAGTATTGCCTTCTAAAGAGACCCTACTGTCTATTACTTTTGTCTCTTCACTATTACAATATGGGCATCTCATACTAATTGCCCTCTTCTTCTGCTCTTATTGTTTCTATTACATCTTTTGGAGTTTGACACCGATGAATTTTTTTTCTAAACTCTTCATCCCTTATTAACCTTGATATTCTTGCAAGGACTTTTAAATAAATTTGACTGTCTCTTAATGGAGAGGCAAAAATAAAAAACATATTAACTTTTTCGCTATCTAAAGATTTAAAATCAATCATATCTTTTGAAAGCCCAAAAGCGATTGTTAAACTTTCTGCAGCTTCTGTTTTAGCATGGGGTATTGCTACACCTTTTCCTATTCCTGTACTTCCTATCTGCTCCCTTTTTTGCAAAGCATCTAATATCTCTTTTTTGTCTCTTATTTTTTCAGAATTAGATATTAATTCAGTTACTTCTTTTAATAAATCATCTTTATTTTTAGAATTTAGATTTAGTGATATTAATTTTTCATCCATATAGTCTATAATTTTTATTGTTCCCATAATTACACTCCAATAACTCTTTTTTATTTTATGTTTATAAGTAATCTATTAATATTTTTCTAAGATTCAAGCTAACTTCTAATTGTCTATTAATATAATCTTCTAATAATAAAATCAGATTAAAAATTGTTTTTTCTTCTAATTTTTCCACTTCAATTTTTTTCACTTCATTTTTCATTATTTTTTTTAAAATTGCAGTTTCTTTTATGAAATCGCTCTCTTTTTTCCCTATGAAAAACTCTTTAAAATCACTGAAATAAATCCCTTCACTTTTTATTATTTTAAAAAGGAAAAAAGCTATTACTAGTAATTGATTCTCTTTTTTATTTTCTGTTTCTATATAATTCAATACATTTTTTAATAGGTTAAATTCTGCTTTCCTTGGTTCCTCTTCTAAAAATATTTTTTTTACAACATCTAGCACATAAAAAACTAAAGATAATTTTTCTAAATCTTTTTTTATTTCAGTAAAATCATTTATTAGCTCGAAATCAGATAAATTATACATATCATTTTTTCTTATTAAACTAAATTTTGAATAGGATAAAATATCCACTGCTGCTATATCTCTTTTCTTTGTTTTCCTTATCCCTTTTATATATAAATTCATTATTCCAACAGAGTCTGTAAATACTACAATTCTAGCATCTGCTTCACTATAATCCTCTTTGTAAATTACAATACCTTGACACTCTAATCTATTCATTGTTAAGTTGGAATTCATCCTTTTCAAATTTATAATTAAAAACTATATTTTCTAAAACAATCTCTAAAATTTTACTCTCTTCGTTATATACCTCAATCAATGTGGGTACTCTCACACCATCTATATTTTTAATGTTATTTAAAACTATTTTTTCATTTTTTTTAATCTCTAAAATTACACTGCCTTTAGAATTATACTCCTCTTTAAACCTTGTATCCTTTTTTTCTAATTCAATTATTTTATTTAAATAATTCATTATATTAGATTCCTCTTCAGGTATTTTACTTTTTGAAATCTCATTAAAAAAAGGAAGATAAACTATTTTTTCACCATTGGAGTATATATAAATCTCCCCCCTATTTATTTCAGGCAGGAATTGTACCTTTTTCATCTTATCAGGAAGCTCTATGCTTAAATCATATTCTGCTACTCTTTTATTTTTTCCGTCATTAAATTTTTCTTTGGCATACAATTTTAAAGTTTTTATAGAAGATAACCCCTTTATCTCGGCATTAGATTCTGAAAATAAAATATTACAAAAAAATAAAAAAATAAAAAAAACTCTTTTCAACTACTCAACACCTTTCCCTATAATTATAACTTCAGTTAATTTAGATACATCTACAGCAGGTTCAACTGTAAACATCCCTTCCTCTTTGGCTTTAGAAACAATCTTCCCAACAATAAGTCCTTTAGGAAAAATATCGCTTATTCCAGAAGTATACAAAGTATCTCCTATATTTATATTTTCGTCATTTACAGATGGTATAAATAATAACTTTCTAGGATCTGACCCATCCCCTCTAACTATTCCTAAAATTTCCAAATTATTGTTTACACTAATATTAAATTTTTCACTATTTATAGTCTCTATTATTGAAGACTCTTTGTCAACTACACCTACTTTTCCAACTAGGTTATTTCCAATAACTGCAACCATATTTTTTTTAATATTATTATCTTCACCAAGGTTAACTGTAAAACTTTCATACATATCATATATATGTCTAAATGTCACTACTCCTATTTTTAGGTCTGGCTTTCCTTTTTTTATTTCTAATAATTTTTTTAATCTTTCATTTTCAGCTTCTAACTCTTTATGTAGATGTAACTCTGTTTCCAATAGGGCAATTTTGGCTTTATTTTCTCTATTTTCTTTAACAAGATCATTAAAATTTAAAATTCCCTGCCCGATATTTTCAAATTTTTGCTCCGTTTTATAAATTTCAGATTGTAAAGGATTAAAAATTAAACTTGTTACTTCTGTAACAAGTTTAATTTTATTTTTTATTAAAAAAGAGATGACTAATATTGCAACCAAATATACTATTACTTTTTTTTTATTTTTTTTACTCTCTTTATCCAGTTTTAACATTTTCTAATTAAAATCCTTTAGCTATTTCATAAATAAGCTTTGTACAATTTACCATATCTTCTATTTTTATAAACTCTTCATTTGTGTGAACTTTGCTCATTCCAATACCCATATTTATAGATGTTACCCCTTTTCCACTGTAAATATTCGCATCGCACCCTCCACCAGAGCTAACTTTACTAAAATCAGCTCCTGAAGCTAAACAAGCTTTTTCAAAAACATTTAAAATTTCACAACCATCCTCTAGTTTATACCCTTTATATCCTTTTTTTACTGAATGCTCAAATTTCGCCCCAAATTCAGCTGCCGTTTTTTCAAAAATACCAAAAGTCTCTTCTAATAAACTGTCTAATTTTTCACCTTTAAAACTTCTAGCTTCATAAATCATAGATACCTCAGGCATAACTATGTTTACAGCCTGCCCTCCATTTACAACTCCTATATTAGAAGTAGTTTCAGCATCAATTCTTCCTAATTTTATCTTTGTTATAGCATGTGCTGCAACTGTTAAAGCATTTATTCCTAACTCTGGTGCTACTCCTGCATGTGCAGTTTTCCCTATTACCTTTAACTCCCCTTTTGCAGCAAATGGAGTTTGAATTACTGCTGAACCTGGTTTCCCTCCTGAATCAATGATAAAAGCATAATCTGGCTTATATTTATCTAAATCAAAATGTTGTGCTCCTAAAAGTCCTATTTCCTCTGCAACTGAGAATACAGCTATAATTTCAGGGTGATTATCTCCACTCTCTTTAAACATTCTAATCATCTCTATAATAGCGGCAATTCCAGCTTTATCATCTCCACCTAAAACTGAAGTACCATCTGTTTTTATGATCCCCTCTTCAACTATAGGTACTATTTTATCACAAGGAGATACTGTATCCATATGTGAACTAAATAATATTTTTTTCTTTCCTGGGGCTTTTAATACAGCTATTATATTTCCTGCGTCACCGTTTATTTTGCTACCAGCATTATCCTCTTCTATCTCTAGACCTAAATTTTTTAACTCATTTTTTAAATAATCGGCCATTGCTCTCTCTTTTAATGATGGCGATGAAATTTTTACCATATTTAAAAAATTGTTTATTAATCTTTCCTCGTTAACCATTAGTCCCCCACCTTATTTTATATTTTTACTATACACAATTATAGTATATCTAATGAATTTTGTCAAAAATTAAGATACTTAATTTAGTAAAATAATAATGGGTTTCTTAAAAAAGAAACCCGTTACTATACTATAATTTTATAATTTTATAATTTTATTTTTTTTTAGAAAAATAGTGAGTATGCAGTAAATCATGAGCTTTATGACTTAATGGTTGTCCTAAATGATTTTCATAAATAGACATTACATATTCATTTTTATGAGATTTTCTTATCTCTTTTCCACTGTCTATAGCTTGGATACCTGCTGTTCTTGCTTTTATGATTTCTACATCTCCATGATGGAAAGGTTGTCCACCTCCACCAACACATCCACCTTTACAAGCCATTATCTCTATAGCATGGAACTTCTCTGCTCCACTTCTTACTTTTTCTAATAACTCTCTAGCTGCTCCTAATCCATGAGCTATTCCTATTCTAACTTTTAAACCGTCTACATCTACTTCTGCAACTCTAACTGCATCCATACCTCTTAACTGTAAAAAGTCTACATCTCCTAACTCTTTCTTTGTTACAACTTCATATATAGTTCTTACAGCTGCTTCAATAACTCCACCTGTTCTACCAAAGATTACCCCTGCACCTGTTGAATATCCTAGAGGATTATCAAATTTGCTATCTTCCATATTTAATAGATCAATATTTGATTGTTTTAGTAAGTGTGCTAACTCTCTTGTTGATATTGAGAAATCTACATCTGGATTTCCATCTTTACCTAACTCTGGTCTTGCAGCTTCATATTTTTTAGCAAGACATGGCATTACAGAAACTACTACTAAGTCTTTTCTATCTATCCCTTGTTCTGGTGCCCAAATATTTTTAGCTACTGCTCCAAACATCTGTTGAGGTGATTTTGCTGTTGATGGTACATCTAACATATCTGGGAAATTATATTCAAAGAAATTTACCCAAGCTGGACAACATGATGTAAGTATTGGTAATTTAACTGTTGTATCTCCAGCTAAATGCTTGTTTAATCTATCGATAAACTCTGCTCCCTCTTCCATTATTGTAAGGTCTGCAGCCCAGTTAGTATCAAATACTTGATCAAAACCTAAAGCTTTAAGAGCAGATACCATTTTACCAGTAACATCAGTTCCTGCTGGTAATCCGAACTCCTCTCCTAACGCTACTCTAACTGCTGGTGCAACTTGCACTATAACTTTTTTCTTAGGGTTAGCAATTGCTTCTACTAATTCCCAAGTGTTATCTTTTTCAGATAAAGCTCCTACAGGGCAAACAGCAACACACTGTCCGCAGTAAGTACATGGAGTTGTTTCTAAATTTTGCTGATAAGCTGTTGAAACTACTGCTTCAAATCCTCTGTCTATAGTTGATAAAACTCCACAAGTCTGGATTGTATTACACATA
>JAGNZR010000075.1 GCA_017984315.1 Fusobacteriaceae bacterium
TAAGAGCTTATGGAGGAGAAATTAAAGATGCAATAGGGATTCCAGCTTCTGAATTAAGAGGGGGAGCAAAATCAGGTGTTGCTAAAATAAATGTTGATACAGATGGAAGACTTGCATTTACTTCAGGTGTAAGAAAAGCTCTGCTTGAGAACCCTAAGGAGTTTGATTGCAGAAAATATTTAGGGCCAGGAAAAGAAGAGATGAAAGCTTATTATAAGACAAAAATAGTTGATGTTTTTGGTTCTGAAGGTGTTTATAAAAAAGCTGATAAAAAATAGATTTAACTAAATAAAAAAGAGGTATGTATATTATATATCTCTTTTTTATCTTTTTTTATAATTTTTATCAATTTTTATCAATTTTATAATTATTATCAAAAATATTATATAACTGATAATAATTATTATCATATTGCAAAATTGTAAATAAAACGCACAAAATATATGGTTGTAAGTTAAAAAAAATATGAATATTGCTCATTAATCAAAATGATTTTTTTGAATGGTTAAAATTCTTGCAAAATAGTCAATTATCGAAAAAAAATGTACACTGAATATTGACATAAATGGAAAAAATGTGTAAAATATCCTAGAAGAAATTTAAAATTATATATATATAAGTAGGAGGAAAAAATGAGTTGCGATAATAAATTGAAAAAAGAGTGTTTTGATAAATTAGAAAATTTTATCAATGGTATCTCAGATAAGAACGGGTGTTTAATTACTGTTTTACACCAAGCACAAGAAATTTTTGGATATTTACCTCATGAGGTTCAAGAATTTGTTGCAGAAAAATTAGATCTTCCAATTGCCAAAGTTTATGGAGTAGTAAGTTTTTACCACTTCTTTAAAATGGAGCCGCAAGGAAAATATCCGATCTCTGTATGCATGGGAACAGCTTGCTATGTAAGAGGTGCAGAAAAAGTTTTAGATGAAATTAAAAGAGAGTTAGGAATCGGTGTTGGAGAGACAACAACAGACGGATTGTTCTCAATTGACGCTTTAAGATGTGTTGGGGCATGTGGACTTGCACCTGTTGTATTAGTAGGAAAAGATGTTTATGGAAAAGAAACAGTTAAAGATATGAAAACAATTATAGCTTCATATAGAGCTAAGGAGGCGTAATTAAGAATGGATAAAAAAATTGCGAATATAGAAGAGTTATTAAAAAAAATAAAAGAGTCTTCTGATTTAGTTGCTATAAGAAAAAAGTAGAAGGAGAGGAGCTAGTATTAAAAGTTGTAGTTTGTCTGCCGAGTGAGACAGAAGTAGCACAACAAAATACACAATTAGTAATAGAAACTCTCAAAAAATATATTTCAGATAAAAATATGTCTGGAGTGGAGCTTTACTCTTCAAAGTTTAAAGGTTACGGTGGGGATTATCCTACTTTAAAAATTTATGACAAAGAAAAAAGAGAAATTGTTTTTGGAAATAAAAACTCAGAAGAAGCATTAGAAATATTAGAGAAATATTTAAAATAATAATCTAAGTAGGAGGAAATGATGGTACATAAATCTCACGTTCTTGTATGTGGAGGAACAGGATGTCTTTCAGCTAAAAGTGACGATATAGTTGATAACATCAATAAAATATTAACGGATAAAAATTTAAAAGATATGGTAAAGGTAGTAAAAACAGGTTGTTTTGGATTCTGCGAAAAAGGTCCAATAGTTAAAATTGTTCCTGATAACACTTTTTATGTAGAAGTAAAACCTGAGGATGCTGGAAGAATAGTAGAAAATCATATTATCAATAATGAAATATTAGAAGATAGACTATACATAGACCCAAGAAATAATCAAAAAGTTAAAGAAGGGGAAAATTTTGAGTTCTACAAAAAGCAGATGAGAGTAGCTCTTGCTAATTGTGGATTAATAGACCCAGAGTGCATTGAAGAATATTTCGCAGTTGAAGGGTATAAAGCTTTAGGTGAGATAGTAACATCTAAAACACCTCAAGAGACAATTGATGTAATGAAAGCATCAGGACTTAGAGGTAGAGGGGGAGCAGGTTTCCCAACAGGTTTAAAATGGCAGTTTGCTCATAACTCTAAAGGGGATCAAAAATATGTAGTATGTAATGCCGATGAAGGAGATCCAGGAGCATTTATGGATAGATCAATCCTTGAAGGAGATCCTCATAACATTATAGAAGGTATGGCAATTTGTGGATATTCAATTGGAGCTTCTAAAGGGCTTGTATATATAAGAGCTGAATACCCTCTTGCAATCGAAAGATTAAAGAAAGCTATAGAAGATGCTAGAACATACGGACTTTTAGGAGATAATATATTAGGAACTAACTTCTCTTTTGATATAGAGATCAAATATGGAGCAGGAGCTTTCGTTTGTGGAGAGGAGACTGCACTTATTCACTCAATGGAAGGGGAGAGAGGAGAGCCAACTTCTAAGCCACCATTCCCAGCAGAATCTGGATACATGGGAAAACCTACAAACGTTAACAACGTTGAAACATTAGCTAATATTGCTAAAATCTTCTTAAATGGACCAGAGTGGTTTAAAGCTATAGGAACTGAAAAATCAGCTGGAACAAAAGTTTTTGCTCTTGCAGGAAAAATAAATAACGTTGGATTAATAGAAGTACCAATGGGTACAACTTTAAGAGAGGTTATTTTCGAAATTGGTGGAGGAATCAAAAACGGTAAAAAGTTTAAAGCTGTTCAGACAGGAGGACCTTCTGGAGGGTGTTTAACTGAAAAAGATTTAGATACTCCAATAGATTTTGATAACTTAGTAGCAAAAGGTTCTATGATGGGATCTGGTGGAATGATAGTTATGGATGAAGATGACTGTATGGTTGCAGTTTCTAAATTCTATTTAGAGTTTACAGT
>JAGNZR010000076.1 GCA_017984315.1 Fusobacteriaceae bacterium
ACCAACATTTTAACTTTTTCAGTTTCACGAGCTTTTACTGCATTAACAAGAACTGTTTCTCCATTTTTATCTTTTTCTTCCAAATCTACCTTTTCTTTTACAAGAATACTTATTATTTCTTTATTATTTGTGTTAAATATTAACTTTTTACCTTTTAGCTCTGCTTTCTTCTCAATTAATTTATTGATATAATATAGATTATTACTTTTCACTGCTTTCAATATTAAACTTTCACTATTTTTAGTCAAAATATTAAAATCAATCTCTTCAGTCAATATTTTATCAAATATATCTTTTTGATTATTCTCAATGGCTTTTCCCATATTCTCTATTAACTCTTTTTCTCTAGTTTTCATAACTGCTAAGAAATCTTTGGACTTATTTTCTTTAGCAAGATCCATTGCATTTTTACCTAAAAGATTTTTTGCCTTTAAATCTGTTCCTTTATTTATAAATATTTGAGCAATATCACCTTTATTATATATTGCTGATGTCAAAAATGCTGTATTTCCCAAGAAATTTTTAGCATCTATAATAGTCCCTCTTCCCAAGAGATAATTTACAAGGTCTCTATTCCCCGTTTTAGTTGCTAATATCAAAGCAGTATTTCCATCTTTATCTATCGCATTAAAATTTGCTCCTTTTTCCAATAAATAATTAAACATTTCTGCTTTTTCTGTATTTATTGCTACAAGAAGTGGTGTTTGTCCCATTTCATTTGTTTCTTCTATAGCCACTCCATTTTCCAATAGTTTTTTCACTAAAATTAAACTATCTTTTTCAAGAGCCAAAAATAAAGCTTTTTGATTTTTACTATTTTTAAAATTAATATCTGCACCTTTATTAATCAAAAATTCTACCAAATCTTCTCTTTCATTATCTAATGCAATAAATAAAGGCGTTCTTCCTTTTATATCCTTTGCCTCAATATTTGCTCCTTTTTTCAAAAGAATTTCTATAATTTCTTTATTTCTCTGAGCAATAGCTAAATGCAATGCAGTATCTCCACTTTTAGTTTTCGATTCTACATTTGCTCCTTTATTAATAAGTAACTCCGTTGTTTTAGGAGACCCATTCCATACTGCCCACATCAAAGATGTAAATCCATCTTTATTTTTAGCCTCAATATTTGCTCCCTTTTCAAGTAAAAGTTCTGACATTTCCAAATAGTTTTGTGAAGCAGCTATCATAAGAGGAGTTTTTCCCAGCCATGACTCTGTACTCTCTACACTACCACCCATTTTTATCAAAAGTCTACTTTCCAATACATTGTTATCCTCTACTGCACTCAAAAGCTTTTCATTCAAATCAGCAAAAATAGCTGAAACTGATATTAAAAACATAAAAACAATTTTTTTCATAACTCCTCCTAAAACCCTTAATTCCTTATATCTTAGCGCAATCTAGAACAAATTTCAATATAAAATATACTATCATAAATAAAAAGGTAGTATTATCAAAGCTATTCCCACAGCTATAGAAACAAAAATATTACTAACAAAATAAGGATATATCATCATTACAATCCCAGAAATTAGAACATAAAAATTTGAAACTTTTTTTCCGTAAATAAAATACCCCATACCTATCATTCCTATTATAAAACCCCATAATATCATTGCAGTATTCATAAAATTCCTCCTTAAAATACAAAAAGACTGGGTTACCCCAGTCAAATATTACATAGTTGATACTATTGTTTTTATTGCATTTACTAAATTAACTATATCTTCTTTAGTAAGTTCTCCTATGCATCCTACTCTCATAAGTTTCCCTACATATTCCCCTTGTCCTCCAGCTACGGAATAATCATATTCTGTATCTAGTCTTTTTATAATAACTTTTGTGTCTATTTTATCATTTCCAAGAAGTGAAACTAGAGTGTTTCCTCTATTCTCTTCTTTTTCAACAAATAATCCAAATCCAAGAGCTGTTAATTCTTTTTCTACATATTCTCTCAAATCTTTATGATGTGCTTGAATCGTTTCAAGTCCTCTATCTAGTATTTTTTTACAAGAATAATCTGCTGCCATTATAAGACCTATTGGCGGAGTCCATGGACTTTGTTTCCCTTCAAGAGCTTTATAATATTTTTTTAGGTCAAAATAGAATTTTGGTAAATCCGATTTTTTCATAGCTTCTTTAGCTTTTTTTGATAAAGTTATGAAAGATAATCCTGGTGGCATAAAGAATCCTTTTTGGCTTCCTGCTATAGAACAATCTACTGACCAACCATCAAATTCAAAAGGATTAACTACAAGAGCTGATATATTATCTACCACTAATAATATGTCTGTGTCTTTCGTAAGTTCTCCTAAAGCTTTTACATTATGCAAAACTCCTGTTGAAGTTTCGCTGTATTGCACCAATATTCCTTTTAAATCAGGATTATTTTTAATTACTTCTTTAACTTCATCTAAATTGTAACTTTTCCCCCATGCATATTTAAGCTCAATAACCTCTAACCCAAATACTCTTGAAATATCTCCAAATCTTTCTCCAAAATACCCTGCATTAATAACAAGTACTTTTTCCCCTTTAGAGAAAAGATTTACTACTGATGTTTCCATTACTCCTGTACCTGAACATCCTAAAGAGATTACATCTTCTTCCGTTTTGAATATTTTTTTAAGTTTTTGTCCCAAACCATCAAAAATAGCCTCAAAATCAGCTGTTCTATGGTGTATCATATCTTTTGCAAGCTCTCTACGTATATCTTCTGGAACATTAGTTGGTCCCGGAGTAAAAAGCATTTTATTCATATTACCACTCCCACATTTATATTTATATTTTTTATAATAACTATATATTTTGTATAACTTTAGTACACTTGTA
>JAGNZR010000077.1 GCA_017984315.1 Fusobacteriaceae bacterium
TTTGAAGGGTATAAACCTTTTGAAGAGATTGTAAGTATAAAGGAGTTTGATTTAGAAAATAGTGTAGAGAGAGAGGTTTCAGTAGAGAATATACCTTTTTACTCTATGTGTGAACACCATTTACTACCTTTTTGGGGAACAGTAAATATAACGTATTATCCTGCTGGGAAAGTTATAGGGCTTAGCAAAATTCCGAGAATAATAAACTATTTTTCAAGAAGATTACAACTACAAGAGAGGCTTGCAGAGCAGATTGCTAAAAAAATAAATGAGCTTACAGGAGCTAAAGTTAAAATAGAGATGCGTGCTCGTCATATGTGCATGGAGATGCGTGGAGTAAATACTTATGGAAGTGAAACAGTTGTTAGATGCGAAATTGTATAATTTTTTATTAAAAAAATAGCTTTTGGAGGAGTAATGTTACAAGATTTTTTTAAAGCACTTTCCCTTATCCTTTTTGCAGAGATGGGTGATAAAACTCAGATAATAGCTATGACTTTTGCTACAATGTATAGAATGAAAGATATATTAGCAGGTGTTGCACTAGGAGCAGGACTTAATCATGCTATTGCAATAATACTAGGAGTAATGCTGACAAAATTTATCTCTTTGGATTTTTTACAATTGATAGCAGGGGTAGTATTTATAGTCTTTGCTATACTTTCAATCTCTTGTGAAGAAGAGGATGAAGAGGAGGATAGTAAGAAAAAGCTAAGTCCGATTTTGACAGTTGCTTTAGCATTTTTTATAGGGGAACTTGGGGATAAAACACAGATTTCAGCACTGACGCTATCTTTAGACAGCAATTATCCTGGTTTTGTACTACTTGGGACAACGTCAGGGATGGTATTAACATCACTTTTAGGAATAATTATTGGTGGAAAACTAGGGAAAAAAATACCGGAATTTCAACTGAAAGTGGCAGCTTTCTTGATTTTTTTAGCTTTTGGTATGGAAAAATTAATAAATTCAAAATATGTATCAAATTTAGGAATACATATTTCTACAATGATTATTGCTACAATAATTCTGTTTTCTGCTTACAAATTATATAGTTTTTATAGATTTTCAAAAGTGGAGAAAACTACTCTTTTAAAAGAGAGAGCAGAGGAGTTATATAATCTTAAACATGTAATTTTAAAAAGGTTAGAGGAGATGTGTCTGAATAATAATAATTGCACTAACTGCATAGGTGGAAACTGCGTTATAAATTTTATGAGAGGGATAACAGAGGAGAGTATAAAAAACAACCATAAAATAAGCAATGACGATTTTGAAAGAGTGAATTATTTATTATCTCACAGCTCTCACAGTAAACAGTTGGCAGAGGATGTAAATGAAGAGATTAACCTGTATTTGGAAAAATTTTCTGAAGAGAAAGAAAATGATTATATAAAAATAATAAAACAGACATTGGAAAAAATTTTAATAAAGTAAAAATCTCTTTTAATTTTAATTGTTTTATTATATAATTAATAGAATAAAAAAGAATTTTTGGAGGATAAAATGGTAAGTTTAGTAACGATAGTTCTTTTCTTGTCTGCTATAATACTTATTGGTCTTGTGCTTGTACAACCTGATAGAAGTCACGGCATGACAGCTACTATGGGTTCGGGAGCATCAAATACAATATTTGGAATATCTAAAGATGGAGGACCTCTAGCAAAAGCTACAACAGTGGCAGCCATAGTATTTATGGTATCAGCTATGTTATTGTATATTATAAAATAATATGTAGGCGTATTGAAAACTCAATGCGCCTTTTAACATATAAAGTTGGTGATTTTTTGAATACACTTTTTAAAGTCAATAGTGAAAATAATGCTCCTTTAGCAATTAAAATAAGACCTAACTCATTAGATGATTTTGTTGGGCAGGATAAAATACTTTCAAAAGGGAAAGTACTGAGGCGTATGATTGAAGGAAAAAATCTTAGTAATATGATTTTTTATGGGCCACCAGGAGTTGGAAAAACAACTTTAGGAAAGATAATTTCACAAGAGCTAGAGTATAATTTTGAAACTTTGAATGCTACTACAGACGGGATTGGTACTTTAAAAGAGATTGTAGAAAAAGCTAAAAAAAACTTAGAATTTTATGGGAAGAGAACGATAGTTTTTTTAGATGAGATTCATCGATTTAATAAATTACAGCAGGATTCTTTGCTCTCTTCTACTGAGCAAGGAACTATAATTTTAATAGGGGCTACTACGGAAAACCCTTATTATAACCTTAATAATGCACTCCTATCTAGAGTTTTAATTTTTGAATTTAAGCCTTTAACTAATGAAGATATAGAAAAACTTTTAAAAAGAGCTGCTGAGTATTTAAAACTTGAAAATATCTCCCAAGAGATATTAGATATAATAGTAGAGGTTGCAAAAGGTGACTGCAGAGTAGCATACAACTATTTAGAGCTATATAGTAATTGTGATAAAGAGCTTCCTTTAGAGGATTTAATAGATATTTTTAGAGAACGTAAAAACTCTTTTCATAAAACAGAAGATAAGTATAATATCATATCAGCAATGATAAAATCTACAAGAGGAAGCGATCCAGATGCAGCACTTTACTGGATGGGAAGGCTGCTTTCAGGTGGAGAGGACCCAAGGTATATAGCTAGAAGACTTATGATTTTAGCTAGTGAAGATATAGGGATGGCGAATCCACATGCACTGCTTATGGCTCATGCAGCAATGGATGCTAGTGAAAAGATAGGGATGCCAGAGATAAGAATAATTTTAGCCCAAACTATAGTTTATTTAGCTATTTCAACAAAAAGTAATTCATGTTATAATG
>JAGNZR010000041.1:0-2268 GCA_017984315.1 Fusobacteriaceae bacterium
GATACTAAAAATAATCTTTTATTGGAAAAAGAGAAAAATTTAGAAGAACTTAAATCTTTAAGGGTAGAAGAAGAAAAAAATCATAGAATACTGCAAAAGCAGATGGATATTGTAGAAAAAAATCTTAGAAGGATGAGAGAAAATAACAATACATTAAAAAAAGATAAAAATATCTTGCATGATTCAGCTTTAGATGGTGTCTTACCTATAGAAAAGCACAGATACAAGATTCCATTAAGTATGTATTATTCATCAAGCAAATTTGAAAGTATATTAAATATATTAAATGAGAAAGGGATAACATATGTAAATGAATTAAATGATGAAATGATATCCCAAATAGATATTAATACAAAAAAAATAGATGAATTTAAAGAAAGATATAAAGATTTTTTAGAAGGTAATATAGATATTCCTACTAAAATATTTGCATTAAAAGGGGAAAAAATAAAAAAAATATATTCTAAAAATAGAAAATTTGTATCATATATAGCTGGGAGCCAATATGAATATATGAATGATATAATGGACTTTTCTTTTGAGCATTTAGGTGAATTTGGATTTAATGGGGAGCAAATAGCAGATTTAGTAGAAAAACAAAAAATCTATTACGAAAATAATTTAATAAAAGGAAGAGATGTATGAAAAAGAAGATATTGATAGGAGTAACAGGTGGCATAGCAGCTTATAAAACTGCAAATATAGTATCTATGCTGGTAAAAAAAGGTTTTGATGTAAAAATTATAATGACTGAAAATGCAACTAAAATAATAACACCTTTGACACTGGAAACTCTTTCTAGAAATAGAGTGGTAGTGGATATGTGGGATGTAAACAGAGGGCATGAAGTAGAACATATTTCATTAGCTGAATGGGCTGATTTAGTGCTAGTAGCTCCTGCTTCTTATAATGTAGTTGGGAAAGTTGCAAATGGCATAGCGGATGATATGTTGACTACAGTTATTGCAGCAACAAAAGCACCTGTATTTTTTGCTCTTGCGATGAATGTAAATATGTATGAAAACCATATTCTCATAGAGAATATTGATAAATTACAAAGTTATGGTTATAACTTTATAGAGGCAGATGAAGGATTTTTAGCATGCAATGTAACTGCAAAAGGAAGATTAAAAAAAGAGGAAGATATTGTAGAGATAATAGAATCTGAACTAATCTCAGAAAAGTATGGGAAATATTTAGATGGAGTAAAATTGATGATAACTGCAGGTCGTACAGAGGAAGCATTAGATCCAGTAAGATATATGTCAAATCACTCTAGTGGTAAAATGGGATACTCTCTTGCTAGAGCTGCTATAGCTCTAGGAGCTGAAGTAACTTTAATATCAGGACCTACAGAGTTAAAAGAGCCAGTTGGAGTTGCAAACTATGTAAGAGTAAAAAGTGCAAGGGAGATGTACGAAGCTGCTATGAAGTATTTTGTGGAGTCTGATGCAGCTATAGCATGTGCAGCAGTGGCAGACTACCGTCCTAAAAATTATTCTACAGAGAAGATAAAAAAGAAAGAGGGAGATTTACACTTAGAACTTGAAAGAAACCCTGATATCCTTTATAATATGGGACTTATAAAAAACAAACAAATTTTAGTAGGTTTTGCTGCTGAAACAGAGAACATTATAGACAATGCTACTGGTAAGTTGCTGAAGAAGAATCTTGATGCAATTGTGGCTAATCATGCTTCTGCAATGCAGAAAAATGAAAATTCAGTTACAATAATAAAGAAAAATGGTGAACTATTTGAAATCCTTGAAAAAAATAAAGAGGAGCTTGCATATGATATACTGTATATAGCGCTAAATGAAAAGATATAAAATAAATACCCCTCTGTTACCTAAATTAGGTAACAGAGGGGTATTAAACATTATGAAAAAATTCTATAAATAAAAAAAGTCTATGAAACATAGACAATAAAATCGTGTGGCTGGGCTGGCTGGATTCGAACCAACGCATGTCGGAGTCAAAGTCCGATGCCTTACCGCTTGGCGACAGCCCAATTTGTGAATGGTCGGAATAGCAAGATTCGAACTTGCGGCCCCTTGCTCCCAAGGCAAGTGCGCTACCGGACTGCGCTATATTCCGTCCTCAACAAAATAGATGATACCATAAAAACAGGGTTTCTGTCAATAATTTTTTATATTTTTTTTTATTATCTTTATTTTTAATCTGAATTCATGGTATAATCTGTAGTGAAAATTATATTTTTAGGAGGATTCAATTGAAGTATAAAGCAGTTATTTCAGATTTAGATGG
>JAGNZR010000041.1:2368-8493 GCA_017984315.1 Fusobacteriaceae bacterium
TTAAACGATTTAGAGATGTTAACTGTTGTGGAAAAAGGGTTTTTAATGGGGAATCATAATCCAAAATTAAGAGCTTTACTCCCCCACAATGAGATAGTTAAAAGCAATGATGAAGATGGAGTTGCAAATAAGTTAAAAGAGCTTTTCTTGGATTAATAATTAATTATTAATCTCAGCGTTGAATAATTTAGTTTTATTTCATATTTTAAGTTAAAAAATAATTGGAGGTCTAATATGAAAATATTAGTTGTAAGATTTAAACAGATAGGAGATGCAATATTAGCATCAGTTATATGTGATACGTTAAAAAAAACCTTCCCAGATGCGGTAATAGATTATGTTTTATATGATTTTGTAACGCCTATATTTGAGAATCACCATTCAATTAATAGAGTAATCTCAATAGATAAAGGAATAAGGAATAATTTTTTTAAATATATAAAATTTGTGTGGAATGTAACTAGAAAAGAGAAGTATGATATTGTAATTGATATTATGGCTACTCCGAAATCTGAACTTTTTACACTGTTTTCATGGAGCGCAAAATTGAGAATAGGAAGATTTAAAAAGTGGAGAGGTTATAGTTATACACATAAAATAAAGGAATCCAAAAATGCAAAAGATAAGTGTTGGAAATTTTTATCAATGTTAAAACCCATAGAGGAATTAGGTTATGAATTAGATTATGTAGATAAATTTATTATTAATATAACAGAGAGTGAAAAGAATATATTGAAAAATAGAATGAAAAATGCGGGATTAGATTTTAGGGAAAAAATTACAGCATTTGCCATTAATTCCAGAAGGCCAGAAAAGATTTATCCGAAGGAGTATATGAAGGAACTGATTATTCTTTATATGAAAAAAAATCCAAAGGTACAAATTGTATTTTTTTATTCTCCTGATGAGCTAGAGTATGCCCTTAATATGCATGAAGAACTAAAAGAGTTTGATAAAGGTTTAAATGAAAAGGATGATAATAAAGGATTTAGTAAAAGAATATTTTCAAATATTACAACCAAGTCAATAAGAGAACTTGCAATGTTACTTAAAAATTGTGACTATTTCATAGGAAATGAAGGGGGACCAAGACATTTAGCTCAAGGAGTAGGTACACAGTCCTTTGCAATATTTTCTCCAAAATCTAAAAAAAGAGATTGGATGCCTGTAGGAGATATAAAGCATACAGCTATTGAACCAGAAGATTTTGTAAAAGAGGGTGTAATATCAAAGGAAAAGTATGATGGTTTGTCATATGAAGAGAAATATAAAGTAATGACACCAAGTAGGATTCTAGAAAAAATATCAATGTAAGTCCATCTCAGAATCTGGTTGAAAATGTTATAGAATTAAAAAATAGGATTTTGCAGTTTAATCCACTGCAAAATTTCGTTGCTTTATTTATAAAATTTATTTGTTTTTTCCAACATTATTTTATAAAGAGCTAAATTTAAATAATATTTAATATTTAAGTAGGTTCTGATTGCAGACTATTAACTATTAAGTTGATAAAGTAAAAATTTCACAAAAGTTGAAATTTATTTAAATTATATTTTCCACCCTTTTTCTCTTAAAATTTTTTTAAAATTTCTTATTTTTATGATAAAAGGCAAATATTTAAATTCTTTTATTAAGTAAGCTAAAAAATAACCTAAAGTATGTTTATTGATTTTTAAGTAAGTATCAATATTAAAGCCTAATTGATTTGGAAGCTTATCTTGCTTCAATGTTAAATAATCATACGATCTTTTAAAATTGGAAAAACAATCTTTTTTTCCTTGAGTGTCAATGACTTTAACACCATTTGCAGTATTTAGAAAATTAGAAATGTTAAGATCTCCATGGTAAATACCATGTTTGTGCATTATATTAGCTAATTTTATAGCTTCAGCTACAAATTCACTAGTATATGTAGAAGCAACATTTTCCAAAAAATTCATTAATATAAAGCTCTCTTGGATAAAAATTTTTTTTTTGACAATAACTGCAATTGGAGGAACAAAAAAATAGTAACCTTCATTTACAAGTTGTGATAAATTTACTAATGACTCTAAGGCTTCGCCTTTTTTAAAAAAGGTTTGTATCTTTCTTAGTGGAATAATAGTTTCGGCTTTTGGTGATTTTAAAATAAAAATTTTGGTATCAATCTCAATTTTAGCAACAAAATTTCTTTCAGTATCCTTAAAAATTTGAAGAATTTTATAATTTTTATCTATAATTTTTTTGGAAAGTTCCAGTGTTTCAGTAGTTTTACTGTTCTGAGGAAAGTATATGTTATAATCTCTATATTTATTTGTAACAAAATTATTGTTCATAAAGCACCTCTTCCTCAGTTTAATAAAAAATATCATTCTTTCTATACAATAGTTATTATACCTTAATTTTTGATATAATGAAACAACAAATTTCACACTGAAATTAAAGTTTATATTTTAAAATTTGTGTGTTATAATTTTTATGAAAAAATAAGAAAAAAGGATAGAAACATGGAAAATGCATATAAAAAAAATGTAATTATAAGAAGTGGAACACTTAAAATGGGTGGATTAGAAAGAGTTTTAATAGAAGTTTTGCAATCTATTGAAAAAAATAGATATAATTTATACCTTTTTATTGAAAATAATGCTGGAAAAGAAAATGTTTTTCTTAATGATGTACCTGATTGGATAAAAGTATATTTTTTAAAACCAGAACCAATAATGAGAAAGTCCGAGTTTTATCGTCAAAATAAAAAAAAAATGTATTATAAACTAATGTATAATATAACGATGAATTTAGAAAAATATTTAGTTAAAAAAAATACAAAAAAGTATATAAAAGAGATAGGAAAACCTGATATATTTCTTGATTTTGATGCTGGTGCAACTAAGTATATAGAGAGAATAGATACAAAAAAAAAATTTGTTTGGCTTCATAGTTCAGTTGAAAAACTTATAAAAAGTGAAAGTAAATTGAGAAGATATGGTAAAAGATTAGAAAAGTATGATAAAATTGTTGCTATTTGTGATGAAATGAAAGATGAATTAGAAAGGTTGTATCCATATTTGAAGGGTAAGATTATAAAAATTTATAATCCTTTTAATCTTGAAAGAATATTAAAATCTGCTAATGATGAGAGCGAGTTGTCACAAGAGGATATAAGGATGATGAAGGAAAAATATTCCTTAGCAGTTGCAAGGCTTGATAATGTTCAAAAAGATTTTTCAACATTAATAAAAGCTTTTAAAGAATTAAAGGATAGGGGAATAAATGAAAATCTTTATATAATAGGTGAAGGACCGGGTAAAAAAGATATTGAAGAATTAATAATTCAATATGGGTTAGAAGAGACTGTGTATCTTTTAGGTGTTAGAAAAAACCCATATATTTGGATGAAAAATGCACATTTTTTTGTACATAGTTCAAAATATGAGGGATTTGGGCTTGTTTTGATAGAAGCAGCAACTTTAGGTAAAGCAATTATCTCCTCTAACTGCAAAGTAGGACCAAAAGAAATTTTAGGTAATGGGGAATATGGAAGTCTTTTTAATGTGGGTGACTACAAAGAGTTAAGTATAATTATGGAAGAGATTATAAAAAATTCTAAATTAAGAGAGAATTATGAAATTAAAGCAAAAGAAAGAGCTAACCAGTTTGAGAGTAAAAGTTTAATTAAGGAGTATTATAATATCTTAGATTAAGGTTATGCGTGGAGGAAGAATGAAAAAAACATTTGTTCATGTTTATGATGAATTAGATATAGTTCATATAGGAAAAGAACATGGAATATACCCAGTATATATGCAAGAATTAGGTTGGGATAGTTCAATTATTACATATGATTTGAAAAAGGAGTTAGATGAAGATTACAGAGGTGTAAAACTTATAAAGTTATCTCCTCTTATGCCATTTCTAGGTAATTTAGGATTATTTAAATTTATAAAAAGAATTCCAATATATTGGTATGTTTATAAAAATGCAAAAAAAATAGATGTACTTATGTTGTTTCATTGTACTGTATGTAGTTGGTGGAACAGTTTTTTTTATAAATTAGGAAATCCCAAAGGGATAGTTTTTGTAAAAGGAGATTTTGATAAATCACTATATCTTTCAGAAACAAGTTGGCTAAATAAAGATGTAAAAAATTTAAGAGAGTTTTTTAAAAAAAGAAAATGGACAAGAGCATATAAAAAAAGAAAAGAACTTTTAGAAATATGTGATATATATAGTGTTGAAACTCAAGAAGGTTATGAAGAGCTTTATAATAATGGGTATGTAGGCTTAGATTTAAAAGGAAAATTATTAAATCTTCCAAATGGAGTAGATCTTAAATTTATTACTGATAATAATATAGTCGTAAAAGAATTTTCAGAAAAGGAAAATATTATTTTTACTGCTAGTAGAATAGGTGATGAAAGTAAAAATACAGAATTTTTATTAGATGTATTAGAAAAAACTGATTTAAAAGATTGGAAAGTAGTTTTGGCAGGAAAAATAAATCCCAATTTGAAGCCTAAAATGGAGAGTTTTTTTTCGAAAAATCCAATGCTAAAGGAGAAAGTGATATTTTTAGATTTTGTAAAGGATAAAAATATTCTTTATTCTTATTACAATAAAGCTAAAATATTTGTTATGACTTCTAGAGGGGAGGGGTTTGCTAATGTATTTTTAGAAGCACTTTATTTTGGAACTTATATAATTACTACACGAGTGAGTTCTGCTACAGATGTTACAAACAATTGTAGGACAGGAAGTATAGTAGAACAAGGTGATATTAAAGGATATGTAGAAAAATTAGAGGAAGCAATTAATGATAATGTTTTTTTAGAAAGAAAGTATAAAGAAACTAGAGAGTTTTCTAAAAAATATGTTTGGGGAAATATTATTGAAAAACTTTCAAAAAGAATTTCTGAGATAGGATAAGTTGAGGGGTATGTAATGAAAACTATAGTTTTATGCAATGGTAACGCAGGAGAGGGTGGAATAGTTCGTGCTATGATTAGGTATGCTAATGGAATATATGAACATGGTAAATATAATGTTGAAATATTATTTAAAGATGATTTTTCAAGTTCTGGGGAAAGATTAAAAGAACTAAATCCATCTATAAAAGTGCATAGTTTAAATTCTGCTAAAATGGTAGATATAAGAAATAAATATCGTAAGCTAAGAGATAAAAATATGATAGCAAAATTAGTATATAATTTGATTTTACCTTATGAAAGATATATATATAATAAAGAGGTAAAAAAAATTTTTAATAAAAGAGATGACATACTAGTTTTAATAGATTTTGATATGACTTTATGGAGATATTTAGAAAAAGTAAAAGCCTATAAGATAGGAAGATTTAGTTTCTCTTTGAAATTTGGATATGAAAAAAATCCAAAGAAGAAAACTGAACTTATAAAAGCATACGATAAATTAATTTTAATTAGTAAAGACATGATAAAGGAGCTAAATACTTATTATCCATTTGCTAAGGATAAAGGATTTCATGTATATAACCCTATAGATTTGTCCAAAGCAAATATAGATGCCAATAATGATATCGAATTAACTGATTTTGAAAAAGGATTAATAAAAAAACCATATATTGTAAGTCTATGCAGATTAAATAAAGTTAAAGGGTGTCATGAAATTATAGAAGCTGTTAAAATTTTAAGAGATAAAGGGATAAAAATAAATTTTTATATGGTTGGAGATGGAAAAGAAAAAGAACATCTTATATCTTTAATTAAAGAATATTCTTTAGAAGAACAGATTTATATTTTAGGAATAAAAAGAAATCCCTTTATTTGGTTAAAAAATGCTAAGGCATTTGCGCATGCTTCTTATGGTGAAGGGTTACCAAATGTATTAATAGAAGCAATGGCTGTTAATACTCCAATAGTAGCATATGATTGCCCAACTGGACCTAATGACATTTTAAATGGTGGAGATTGTGGTGTACTTGTTGAAATGGGTAATATAGCTGAACTATCAAAAGGGATAGAAAAAGTTATAACAGATGAAAAATATAGTTGTGAATTAAAAGAAAAAATGAAAATTAGGATAGAAGATTTTGCTGTGGAAAAATCTATAAACAGAATGATAGAGATGATATCTGAATTTGATAAAGGATGAAATTTATGAAAAAAAAAGTA
>JAGNZR010000042.1 GCA_017984315.1 Fusobacteriaceae bacterium
TCAGTTCCCAATTCAGCTACGTATATTTTTAACTCTTTTTTTATTCTATAAATCATCTCAAATCTTTGGGCTATTGAAGCAACTTCATCCATCGTTACTAAATCTTCTAACTCTAGCAGTGTCAGTTTAGATATCTCTCTATCTAAAACATTTCTGTATTTTTCCAAAGTTTTAAGTGCTTGAGTTGCCTGCTCTGCAACTACAGATATATTGTTCAATTTATATTTAATCTTTCCTTTATAAATCGTAATACTCTTTCTTCTTTCAGAAACAGTTATTACCATTTGTCCTGTGTGCTGAGCTACTCTCTGAGCTGTACGGTGCCTAGTTCCGCTCTCTGTAGTTTCATACTCTCTTGATGGGTGGAGATGAACATTTGCATAATATATTTTTTCTATGTTTTCATCTATAATTATGGCTCCATCCATTTTTGCAAGTTCAAACAAACGTTCAGGAGTATAATCGCAATTAATAAAAAAACCTCCATCCAGTATCCCTTTTGTTTTTTCATTAATCCCAACTACTATTAGTGCACCTCTTGAGCCATCTAATATATTGCGTATCCCCTCTCTTAACCTTGTACCTGGAGTAACTAAAGAAAAAATCTCAAATATGTCATCATTCATATCCATCTAATTCCACCACCTATATTTGTGATTTATAATATTTTTATTATAAACCACATTATAAAATTCTATCTTTTACCTCTTCAAGATTTTTCAAATAAATTATTTTTAAATCATATTTATTTTTCTCAATCTCTTTCTTATTTGCCAATGGTACATATACACCTTTAAATCCTAATTTTTCTAGCTCTCTTAATCTCCTGTCTATAAAAAATACTTTTCTTATCTCCCCTCTTAGCCCTAGCTCCCCTATTGCAGCTATTTTCTGGCTTATTGGGATGTTTTTATATGTTGACAGCATAGCTACTAAAACACCTAAATCAGCACTAGGATCTTTCATTACTATCCCTCCTGGGATATTTATAAAGATATCTTTATTTCCCAATGTCATCTCTAATTTTTTTTCTGCTATAGCTGTAAGTATCTGTATTCTGTTTCTGTCGTACCCTTGTACAACTCTTTTAGGAATCCCTATTGTCATATCTGTTAAAAGAGATTGTACCTCCAGTAAAAAAACTTTTGTCCCCTCTAATATAGGTACAACCATACTTCCTACATTTTTTTCCTCTCTTTCACTTAAGAAAAATTCAGAAGAGTTTTTTACCTCTTTCATTCCATCCTCTTCCATACTAAAAACGGCTAACTCATTGACAGAACCAAATCTATTTTTGCTGCTTCTTAAAATTCTATAAAATAACCCCTCTTCCCCTTCAAAACTGAATACAGCATCTACAATATGCTCTAAAAGTTTAGGTCCAGCGAGTTTTCCATCTTTAGTTATATGCCCTACTATGAAAAAAGGTATATTTAATGTTTTAGCAACTTCTACTATTTTTAATGCACACTCTCTTATTTGTGTGGGGGTTCCCGACATTGAATCATAAAGAGAGCTATATATCGTTTGAATAGAGTCTATTACTACAACTTTAGGTTTATTAGCATTTACATACTCTACAATTGCTTCTATATCGGTTTCAGACATCAAAAAAAGATTTTTATTTCCTATCCCTAGTCTCTCCCCTCTATTTTTTATCTGCATAGGAGATTCTTCTCCAGATATATAAAGGACTTCACCATAACTCGTATACTCATTAATAAGCTGCAGCAGTAATGTTGATTTTCCAATCCCTGGATTTCCAGTTATTAAGACTACCTCACCTTTTACTAATCCACCACCTAAAAGTCTATCAAACTCTTCAATTGATGTCTTATATCTGAAATTTTCCTCAATTATAATTTCATCAAATTTAAATATTTTTTTACCAGTAACTTCACTGTTTATTGCTTTGTTAATATTAACTCCACTTTTAGTAACAGAGAGTTCTACCTCTTCATCAAAGCTTCCCCACTCTCCGCATTGTGGGCACTTCCCTATCCATTTCGGTGTTTTATAGCCACACTGATTGCACACATAAAATAATTTAGTTTTAGCCATTAGCACCTCCATTTTTTACAAATAAAATCTCTATTGCTCTATTCTAGAAACTTTGTCAATCACCTTTTTTTCTACATAATTTTCTAAATAGAATTTTAAATTTCCGCCATTTATAGCAATATCCCTAACCACTGAAGAGCTTAAATACATAAACTCTTTTCTTGCTGGTAAAAATACAGTCTCTACCTCTTCATTTGATATTTCATAGTTCGCATAAGCCATTGCAAGCTCATATTCATAGTCTGAAACTGCTCTAATCCCTCTAAAAATAAGATCTATATCATTATCTTTCATAAAATTAACTAAAAGTCCATCAAAGCTTCTTACCTCTATATTGGCACACCCTTTAAAACTCTCTTTAACCATGTCCACTCTCTCATCCAAAGTAAACATATACTTTTTATTTATGTTATTAAGTACTGCTACAACAAGTTTATCGCTAATTTTAGCCGCTCTTCGTATTATATCTACATGACCTTTTGTAATTGGATCAAAACTTCCTGAATATATAGCTTTTTTCATTTAACCTCTCCCTGAAGTACTTATTTTATCAACTCTATTCTATAAGATTTTTGGATATTGTTATTTGTACATTTTTCAATATTTAAATCTATCCCTTTTTTTTCTAAAAAAGCTTTTATAAAATCAAAATAATTCTCTTTGATTTTTATAAATAACCCTTCCTCTAAAAACAAGTTTATTTGGAAAAAATCAGAATCCCTTGTTATCTCTTTTAACTCTTTCAAAATATCTTCCACTTGTGCTTCTTTAGATTTTATTTTTCCTAACCCTTTACAAGTTGGGCACTCTTCATAGAAATGAGCACTCAGTGGAGTTCCTACCCTTTTCCTTGTCATCTCAACTAAATTAAGATCTGTAAAGTGAATAATCTCATTTTTTACTCTGTCTTTCTTTAAATTGATCTCTAACTCTTTAACTAGTGATTCTCTATTTTTTTCCAATTTCATATCAATAAAATCAATTATAATTATTCCGCCGATATTTCTCAAACGGAGCTGTCTTGGAATCTCTTTTGCAGCTTCTAGATTTGTTGTATAAATTGTCTCTTCGAAATCTTTATTTCCTAAATTTCTTCCAGTATTCACATCAACTGAAGTTAATGCTTCTGTGGTCTCTATAACTAAATAGCCTCCACATTGGAGTGGAACCAGTTTTTTTAAGGATTTTTCCACCACTTCATTTATTCCATATTTCTCAAAGATATCTTCATTGCCTTTAACTAATTTTATCTTAGTAAGGTTATTTTTATCTCCAAAAGTATTTATATAATTTATCATCTCCCAATAAGATTCTTCATGATTTATAATAATCTCATCCATTGCTTTTCCAAAAATATCTCTAGCTATATTTTTGCATAAATTATTCTCTATATACAGAATATCACCAATTTTAGACTTTTTGAATTTTTCCTCAATACTCTTCCAACAATTCAATAAATATGCTAACTCTCTTTCGAAGTGAAAAACAGTTTTTTCAGAGGCTTCAGTTCTGACTATAACTCCAAACCCGTTAGGAAGGATCTCTTCTATAATATTTTTTAATCTCTCCCTTTCTAAACTATCTTCTATTTTTTTTGATATTGAAATTTTTTCAGAGTTCGGTACTAATACTAAATATTTTCCAGGAAGTGTGTAATTTGTAGTTAATCTTAACCCTTTATTTCCTGAAGGATCAGTTAAAACTTGTACTATTAACTCTTCACCAGTTTTAACTAATTTATCTATCCCCACCCCTTGATCTCCAATTTTTAAAGCTGAATCAAATTTTTTTACATTTTCAATATGCAAAAACCCATTTTTTTCTTTATTTATATCAATAAAAGCTGATTCTATTCCTGGTATTACATTTATTACTCTTCCTTTAAAGTAAACACCATTTAATTGCCCTTCACCAATTTTCTCTATAAAAAGCTCTTCAACTAAACCATTTTCAACAATAGCTGCTCTATATCCAAAAATATCTTTATTTAATATGACTTTTTTCATAATCCAACCACCTTACTTAAAATATATTTCCTTGTATATTTGGTAGAATTTACTGTAATCTCATCTAAAGATAAATTATTATCTATTTTTACATTTAATATATTTTTATATTTTTCTTTATTTACACCTTTATTTCCTAAAATTTTAGATATATTTTTTTCATTTGCTAAAATATCAAGGGAAACAGTATTATTTTTCAATAAAAATTCAAAAAAAAGAGAATAAATTTCTCCCTCTAATAAATCTCTGAAAGCTGGATGAAATGGTCCGTCTAAAATTATACCTTCCTCTCTTAAATCTTCTGAAGGCTGTAATCCTACTCTTATTATCTTTATATCATTCAGCTCTATAAGAGAGTATACTTTTACTCCTATACTTATAGCTTCCTCTAAAGAGTAAGGTTTATACTGTTTATTCAAAAACATCTCTTCCATTTTGGTTCCACTTAAAACTAAACTAGGGTAGATCCTCACCATGTCTGGTTTCAGTTCTATAACTTTTTTTGCTGTTTCATAATCTGTATCAAAATTTGCCCCTGGTAACCCCAGCATTATTTGAATCCCTAGCTTTATATTATATTTTTTTATAAGTTCTACACTTTTATACACAACTTCAACTTTATAATTTCTAGCAGTTAAATCTAAAACATTTTGATTTAAAGATTGAACCCCTAGCTCTATCGTAGTCACTCCATACTCTTTCAACTGCTCTAATATCTTTTCATCTATGCAATCTGGTCTTGTGGATAATCTTATTCCATTTATTGAACCATTTTTAATAAAGGGACTCACTACTTTTAAGTACTCTCTTTGCAAGTCAAATGATAACCCAGTAAAAGTTCCACCAAAAAAAGCTACCTCTTTTTCACTATTTTTAGGTAGATAACTTAAATACTCTTCAATTGTTTTTAAAACATCTTCTGGAGTTGTATCTGTTTCAACTCCATTTATTTTTTTTTGATTACAAAATACGCATGAATTTGGACAACCGATATGATTTATGAAAATAGGGATATTATAATGTCTCATTATTTAACATCCCTATTTTTTTTAATAAATCTTTAGCTGCTAACTGCTCAGCATTTTTTTTATTCTTTCCAATTCCAATCCCTGTTTTGTCCTCTCCAATTTTAACTATAATTTCAAAACTCTTTTTATGGTCAGGTCCTTCCTCTTTGTTAAGTATATATATTGGAGTACACTTATACTCTTTTTGCATATACTCCTGTAGTATTGTTTTATAATCCAATATCTCCTCATTGCTTTCTATATTATCGATCCACTTTTTAAGATGCGTTAAAACAAAACTTCTTAAAGATTCATAGTCTGAATCTAAATATATAGCTCCTAATACCGCTTCAAAAACATCCCCTAATATAGAGCTTCTAACTCTTCCACCTGTAATCTCTTCACCTTTGCTAAGCAGCAAATACTCTCCCATTCCCAAATCTTTTGAAACTCTAGATAAAACTGGTTCACTAACTATCATAGATTTTAATCTAGCTAGCTCCCCTTCAGGTGAGCTAGCTAGATTAATGTAAAGATATTCTGCAACTACTAAGTCTAAAACTGCATCTCCTAGCAATTCTAAACGTTCATTGTTTATATTTTTATACTTCCAATTTTCGTTTCCGTAAGACCTATGAATAAGAGCATTTTTAAGAAGGGATTTATTTTTAAATTTATACCCAATTCTTTCTTCTAATAAATTTAGATCTCTCTTCATTTTTACTCCTATTATTTAATTCTTGATATTAGTTATATTTTTTCATTGCTATGACTGCATTATGTCCACCAAAACCTAATGATGATGACATACCTACTCTAATATCCTTTTTAACCATTGTGTTTGGTGCATAATTTAAATCTAATTCTGGATCAGGATTATCATAATTTACTGTTGGTGGGATAACTCCTTCAGCTATTGAAAGTGCTAATATAACTCCCTCTAATCCTCCAGCTCCACCTAAACAGTGTCCTGTAGCTCCTTTTGTTGACGATACAACTAATTCTTTTGCATGAGCACCAAAAACTGTTTTTATTGCTGCAGTTTCGTTTCTATCGTTTGCTGGTGTTGATGTTCCGTGAGCGTTGATATAATCAACAGTGTTGTAATCTACACCTGCTTCATCTAAAGCCATTTTAAAAGCTCTTACAGCCCCTTCTCCACCTTCTGAAGGTGATGTTATATGATATGCGTCACATGACTCTCCATACCCTATAACTTCAGCATATATTTTTGCTCCTCTAGCTTTTGCAGTTTCTAACTCCTCTAGAATTAATATTCCAGCTCCCTCTCCCATTACAAATCCATCTCTATCTGCTGTAAATGGTCTTGAAGCTCTTGATGGCTCATCATTTCTTGTTGATAAAGCTTTCATATTAGCAAAAGCATTAATTGCAAATGGAGTTATTGCTGCTTCAGTACCTCCAGCAATCATAACATCTGCTCTTCCTAATTTTATAGACTCAAAAGCATCCCCTATAGAGTTTGTTCCAGCTGCACAAGCTGTTACTACTGCTTTATTTATCCCTTTCGCTCCAAAATATATCCCTATATTCCCTGCAGCCATGTTGCATATCATTGCAGGAATAGTGAATGGAGATATTCTTTTGAACCCTTTTTCTATTAATACTCTATGCTGCTCTTCAAAAATTTCCATTCCTCCAATACCTGAAGAAACAATAACTCCTACTTTATCAGCATTTTTTTCATCTATAACTAACTTAGCATCCTCTATTGCCATTTTTGTTGCAGCTATTGCAAATTGAGTATTTCTTGCAAGTTTTTTAACCTCTTTCTTTTCAATCCCAAATTCTAAAGGATCAAAATCTCTAACTTCAGCAGCTATTTTTACTGGCATATCTGTAGTATCAAAAGATTCTATTAATGATACTCCAATCTCTCCCGCTTTTAGCCTGCTCCATGTCTTTTCTGTTGACGTTCCTAAAGCACTTACAGCCCCTACTCCTGTTACTACTACTCTTCTCAATTTTTCACCCTCCAAAATAGAAGTATTCAACTTCTTTTATATATGTAATTTCAATCGGTTTATTGTGTACAAATAAATACAAATAAAGGGGTATACTAGATACCCCTTCCATTTATTTACTTCTTTTGTGATTCAATGTAGTTTACTACGTCTTGAACTGTTTTGATTTTCTCTGCTTCTGTATCAGGAATCTCTACTCCAAACTCTTCTTCGAAAGCCATTATTAACTCAACTGTATCTAATGAATCCGCTCCTAAATCATCTACAAAGTTTGCTGCAAGAGTAACTTGATCTCCATCTACACCTAATTGGTCTACTACTATCTCTTTAATTTTATCTAACATTTCTTTTCCTCCCGATTTTTGTTATGTATAAATTTTAGAATTTATCCTCTATATTTTACAATAAATTTTCCAAATCTTCAAGTGTTTCTATATTTTTTATTTCAATTTCTTTGTCTATTTTCTTTATAAGTCCGGCTAATACTTTACCAGCTCCTATTTCATAAATCTTAGTAACACCATTTTTCTTTAAAGTCTCTATTGTTTCAACCCACTTTACAGGGCCAAAACTTTGATTATAAATCTCATCTATAATCTTCCCTTTTTCTGTAATTATTTCTGCTGTTGTATTTATTACAAGGGGTATATTAGCATCATTAAAACTATATTTTTTAACCTCTTCTTTTAAAATTTCACCTGCAGGTTTCATTAATGAAGAATGAAAAGGACCTGAAACAGCTAAAGGTATTGCTCTTTTAGCTCCAGCTTCTTTTAAAATATTACATGCTTTTTCTATTCCACCCATAGTTCCAGCTATTACAGTCTGCATAGGTTCATTAAAGTTTACAGCTTCTACAACTTCATCTACACTTTTTAATGTTTCGATAATTTTTTCTGCTGTCATTCCTAAAACTGCTGCCATACCACCATTTACTTTTTGTGCTACTTCATTCATAGCCTGCCCTCTAGCAACTGTTAATTTTACAGTATCATTTAAAGTTAAAAAACCTGCTGATCCTATGGCTGCATATTCACCAACTGAGTGTCCAGCTACAAAATCCGGATTTATCCCTTTATTTTTTAATAATTTTTCTAATACTAAAGATAGTGCTACTATTGCTGGTTGAGTATTTTTTGTTTGTTTTAACTCCTCTTCAGGACCTTCAAACATAATTTTTTTTAAATCAAAGTCTATTTTTGAAAAAATATTATCAAATTCCTCTCTTGCTTCTTTACTATTTT
>JAGNZR010000043.1 GCA_017984315.1 Fusobacteriaceae bacterium
GCAACCTCTTTTGTAACAATAGGAACATTGTTTTCTCTAGCGAACTCCTCCATCTCTAATATAAGGGGATCTTTCTCTTTTATTTTACTGATTATATATTCATTAGCTTCTTTTAACTCTTCTAACAAATTAATTCCTCCAATCTCTAAATCTTATTTATTATTTTTTATTCTTTATTTTATTCTCCTCTAAAAAATGCTTGGAGTTTCTGAAAAAATTAAAAAAAGAGAGCCTTGCAACGCCGGCAAGCCCACGAAGTAGCGCAGCCAGAGTGCACAGCGAACGATTTTAATTTTTTCAGAAACTCTATCTTTTAATCTTTTAAATTTTTTTAAGCTTAATAATATAAAAACTATCTAGACACTCCTCTGTATAATCTATTTGGAACCCTCCAAATCTATCATAGACCCCTGATACATTTTCAGGTATATACAATTTCTCAACAGAAAAATTCTTATTCTCTTTTAAAAATCTTTCAATATTATTTATATTTTCTTCATCAGTTATTGTACATGTACTGTATACAAGCTCCCCTCCAACTTTTAAAACCTCTCCTGCAGCAGTTAAGATTTCATATTGAAGCTGTGCTAACTCCTCTATATTCTCCATATTTTTATTGTATAGAGCTTCAGGTTTTTTTCTTAAAACTCCGTATCCAGAGCAAGGGGCATCTACTAAAATTTTATCAAATTTTTTACCTTGATGTACAATTTTTCTAGCATCCATTTTTATAGGTTTTACAATCTCTATCCCTAATTTTTTACAGTTTTCATCAATGAGTTTTAATTTATGCTGATGAATATCAAAGGCTAAAATCTCCCCTTTATTGTTCATTATCTCTGCAAGAACAGCACTTTTACCACCAGGAGCACTGCAAGTATCTATAACTGATTCCCCCTCTTTAGGGTTTAAATTTGCTGCTGAAAGATAAGATGATCCATCTTGTACTGTTATCTTCCCTTCACTAAACTCTTTTGAATTTAGTAGACTTCCAGAATCTACATAATAAACAGAATCAACTTTTTTTATTATTGAGATCCCCTCATTTGCCAGTAAAGATTCAAACTCTGCCTCACTATATTTAAGTTTGTTCACTCTAAAGCTGATATATGGAACTTTTTTTATAGATGTTAAAAACTCCTCTAATCTCTCACCATATTTTTTCTTTGCAACTTCATAAAACCACATTGGACAAGAGTATAAAATATCAAGTTTTCCACTCTCTTTTAACTCTTTTATATCCTCATCTTTCTCTCTTATATAAGCTCTTAAAACTCCGTTTATAAACTTACCTACAGGGACTCCAAACTTCTTTTTTGCAAGTTCGCTCCCCTCCCATACAACACCTTTATCATCGCTTTTCATAAAAGTTATCTGATAAAAAGAGATTCTAAGAAGCTCTCTAATCCAATCTTTTTTTATAGATTTTACTCTTTTATCTATCATGTAATCTAAAAACAGTTCATTTCTTATAACCCCATAAAAAACTTCAGTTAAAAACCCTTTTTCACCTTTAGTAAAATTATTTTTCTTAATATAATCACCTAAAATTATATTAGAATATTTACCGCTTCTATACTCTCTTAATATCTCTATAATTTTTAATTTTATACTCATTTCACACTTCCTTTTTTAATCTTCAAAAACTTTATACAGTTCGTCACTTTCAGGTTCTTGAATTTTTGTCAAAACTCCATCTTTCACTAAAATTTTGTCTGATGTCTCAATTAAAACACCAATCTCATAAGATTCAATCCCAGATTTTTTCAGTTCTTCCATTAGCTCTTTCGCTTCATCTTTAGCTACAGATATAAGCATAGTGCCGCTAGAGATTAACTTCAGTGGATCTATCCCAAAAAACTCTGTTACTTTCTTTACTTCATCAGATATTTTTATTTTTTCATATTGGACTTTACATCCTAATTTATACAGTTCGCACATCTCCCAAAGAGCTCCTAAAAGCCCCCCCTCTGTCACGTCATGCATCCCTTTTGCATATTTATTGGCAATAACACCATCTTTTACAACACTTGTCATATTTAAATAGTTTTTGCATTTTTTTACAAACTCTTCACCAAAACTCTCTTCTAAAATATTAGATTTTTCTGAAGCTATTATCCCTGTCCCTTCAATTCCAATCCCTTTAGTAATAATTAAAACATCTCCAGGCATAGCTGCTCTTCTATCTTTCATTTGAGATTTTTTCCCAATCCCTATTGCAGTAACTGAAAGCACTATCCTATTAACAGCATCTGTTATCTCTGTATGTCCTCCTAAAATAGACATATTAAGCATATCACATTCACTTTGAGCTTCTTTTATTATCTCTTCTATGGATTCTCTATTTGTCCCTGGAGGTGCCAGAATTGTCAGCATCACACCTAGTGGTGCTACTCCTGAAGTTGCTATATCATTTGCATTTATATTTACACTTAATTTCCCTAAAGAGTTTGCAGCCCCTGTTATTGGGTCTGAAGAGAGGTATATAACATCCTCACCTGAAGTAGTTATAACAGCACAGTCTCCACCTATTTCTGGATTTGTAATAACTTCACTACGATTATTTCTTATGTTTTTAAAAATCAGTTCTCTTAAATCATTAATTGTCAGCTTCCCTATTTTCACGCTTATCCCTCTTATTTTAATTTACATTTTATTTTTCTCTAACCAATTATATAAATATTCAAAATACTGCTCTTTATCTATTTCATTATGAATTTCATGTCTAAACATAGGTATCAGATGTAAATCTACATTTTTAAACCCTAATTTTTTATAAAAATCATATAATTTTCTCACTAAATCCCCATATCCACCTATAGGATCTTCAAAACCAGATACTATTAAAAGTCTCATATCTCTTGGGACGTCTTTAAAACTCTCCTCTTTATATAAGTTTTTTAAAAAGAGAAAAAACTCTTTATAAAACTTCATAGAGTAGTTAAAATCACAAAATTCATCTTCTCGAAATTTATCTCTTGAGAGTTTATCTCTTGTAAGCCATGAAAACTCATCATTTTCATTTTTGAATCTCGAGTTATTTCCTAAAAAAATTATCTTTTTAAAAAATTCGCTAGGTGTATTTCCTGTTATTTTAAAAAGCAGATTTGCCAATATCTCTCCAAGTTTCCAAAGCAATGGTTGATGGTAAGAGGAACCTTGAATTATATACCCTGTTATCCCTTCATAACCCCTTTTTAAGCACTCCTGACATACAAATGAGCCCATACTATGCCCTAATATATAGAGGTTTAAATTAGGATAGAGCTTCTTTATCTCTTTCCCTATTTCTATCTGCTCCTCTACTACCTCTTGAAACCTACCGTCACATAACCCCAAATCCCCATTTAACTTATGAGTAGGTCCATGCCACTTAAGGTTTTTTCCTAAAACTATATACCCATTGTTTTGGAAAAACTCTGCTAAATCAATATACCTAGAACAGTGCTCCCCCATTCCATGAATAACTTGTATAACTCCTTTGGGATTTTCTATCTCTTTACCATAAAAAATATCAAACTCTATCATACTTTTCTCCAATTCTATTTTTTAATTAATTATAGCACAATTTGGGATTTATTTTATCTTTTTATATACTGTAAAGAAAAAATACTTGACATTTATTTGAAAAGATTATAAAATATTTGAGTAATATAAAATATACAATTTAAGGAGTGATTAACAATGTTAAAATTAAGATTAACTAGATTAGGAAGCAAAAAAAGACCTGTATACAGAATAGCTGCAATGGAAGCTTTAACTCAAAGAGATGGAAAAGCTGTTGCTTACTTAGGAAACTACTTCCCATTAGAGGATTCAAGAGTTACTTTACAAGAGGATGCTATCATCAAATTCTTATTAAATGGTGCACAACCAACTTCTACAGTTAAATCATTATTAATGAAAGCTGGAGTATGGGCTAAATTTGAAGAAGCTAAGAAAAACTAATTGATTTTAAATCAATAATTTAAAAATCCTAGATTAATTTCTAGGATTTTTTTATTACAAATACCCTTTTACAAATATATATTATACCAAATATCAAAAATAGAGAGAGCACTTATAGTAGCTCTCTCTATTTACTATTTTTTTCCACTAATTACTTATATAACTAATCCACCTGTTACCGCTAATGTTTGACCTGTTATATATGATGATTCATCTGATGCTAAGAATAATACTGCATTGGCAATATCTTCTGGCTTTCCCAGTCTTGATAATGGAGTTTTTTCTACCATCATTTGAATTACTTTTTCTGGTAAATCCACTGTCATTGGGGTTTCTATAAATCCTGGTGCTACGCAGTTAGCTCTTATTTGCGCTCCTTTTCTTGGCAACTCTTTTGCCCAAGTTTTAGTCATAGTTATAACTCCACCTTTTGTTGCTGCATAGTTTGTTTGACCTACATTTCCATATAAACCAACTACTGATGATAGAGTTATTATTGACCCGTATTTGTTTTTTGTCATTACTGGGGCAACTGCTTGAGTAACATTAAATACACCTTTTAAGTTCACATTTATAACTGCATCCCATTGTTCTTCTGTCATCTTTGACATCAGTGCATCTTTTGTTATCCCTGCATTATTTACTAAAATATCTATCTTGCCATACTCTTCTTCTATTTTAGCTACTAAAGCTGCTACTGCTGCTCTATCTGTTATATTTAAAATTTCATGTCTTACGTTTTTTTGATCATATTCTGCTGATGCCATATCACAAGATATTACCATTTGTGCTCCCTCTTCAGCAAATCTTTCAACTACAGCTCTTCCTATTCCTCTTGCACTTCCTGTTACTAAAGCAACTTTTCCTATTACTCTGTCCATATTTTTCTCCTTATGATTTAAATGTATTTTATACTATCCCAAAGTTTGCAAGTATTATTACTGCAATTGTTGCTATTACAGGAATTATTGCTGTACACATTGCAATATCTCCATATGATTCTCTATGTGTAAGTCCAGTTACTGCAAGAAGTGTGATTACTGCTCCATTATGTGGCATTGTATCTAGTGCTCCACAAGCTATTGATGCCACTCTATGCATAACTTGTAGACTTATTCCCATTGATGCAGCTGTTTGAGCATATGTCTCTCCTAATGCTCCAAGCGCTATACTTAATCCTCCTGAAGCTGATCCTGTAATTGCAGCAAGAGTTGTTACAGATATAGCCTCTGATATTACTGGATTAGATGATAATCCTAAAATTGCTCCTTTTACTATTGCAAATGCTGCAAGTCCTGAAATTACATTTCCATATCCAACTTCTGATGCAGTGTTCATTATCGCTAAAAACGAACCTGATACTCCATCAGTAAGTGTTTTTAGCATATTATCCAATCTCTTAGCATTTAATGCTAATCCTGTTAAAATAGATACAGTTAAAGATATTATTAAACTCCAATTTCCAACAACTTTTCCAGCTGAAGTTTTATAAGCTTCTAAATACGATAAATCCATTGAAGGATATACAAATTTAGAAAGAACAAAACTTACTATTAATACTGTAAATATTGGAAATAATGCTATTCCTATATTTGGTAATTTTTCTAAATCAAATGTTGTTATTTTTTCATTTGGATGGTGCCCGTATCCTTCACCTTTTGCCATAGCTTTTGCTGCTCTGCCTTGAACCCAAAAGATACCTCCGAAATACATTATAAGTGATGCAACTATACCTAATATTGGAGCGGCATAAACATCTGTACCAAAGAACTGCATAGGTATTGCATTTTGAATTTGAGGTGTTCCAGGCAATGCTGTCATTGTAAATGTAAATGCTCCAATTGCTATTGTAGCTGGAACAAATCTTTTTGGAATATTTGCTTCTCTAAAAAGTTCTGCTGCAACTGGATAAACTGCAAAAGAAACAACAAATAATGAAACTCCACCATAAGTTAAAATTGCACAAGCTGTTGCTATGGCTATAATAGCTTTTTCTTTTCCTAATTTATGACAAATATATGTTGCTATAGATTTAGCTGATCCTGTATCATCCATTACTTTTCCAAAAACTGCTCCTAACATAAATATTGGAAAATAACTTCTTACATATCCACCTAAACTTGTCATGAATGTTTCTGTATAAGTTGCCATTAAATGTGCATCTCCACCACCCATAAGTACTGCAAAACACGCTAATATTGGTGATAATAAAAGTATTGATACCCCTCTATACGCCAAATACATCAATAAAAATAAAGATATTATTATCCCTATTACTCCTAAAGACATTTAAACCCCTCCATTTTTTTAAATTTTTTCTATATTTTAATAAAAAACTTTATTTCAATGTTAAAACTTTAAACCCATCTTTTCATTTTTAAAAATTCTTTCATCCATTATTTTTAAATCTTTTAAAATTATTGGCTTAAACTCCATTAAATTTAAAACATCTTTTTGTAAATCAATTCCAGGAGCTATCTCTACAAGAGTAAGTCCTTCACATCTTAATTCAAAAACTGCTCTCTCCGTTACATATGTAATTAATTTTCCATTCTCTCTTGCAAAATTACCAGAAAAAGTTATCTGCTCTACATCATCTGTAAATTTCTTTACTTTCCCTTCATTTTCTATAATCAGTTTTCCTTCTTCTGCCTTTATTTTTAATCCTCCAGCTGTAAAAGTTCCACAGAAAATTACATTTTTAGCATTTTGTGTAATATTTATAAACCCACCACACCCTGCAAGTTTTGGTCCAAATTTAGAAACATTTATATTACCAAATTTATCACACTGAGCAAGTCCTAAAAAAGCAACATCTATACCACCACCATCATAAAAATCAAATTGCGAAGGTTGTGAAATTATTGATTCAGGAGCTGTAGAAGCACCAAAATTTAAACCTCCAGCTGGCGTTCCACCTATTGCACCTGGTTCAACAGTTGGAATAAAATATTTATCTTCCTCTTCCTCCTTTAAAACTGCCGCTATTCCCTCTGGCATTCCTATTCCATAGTTTAAAACTGTGTCTTCCTTCTTTAATATCATGGCGCATCTTCTTGCTATTATTTTTCTTTCATCTAATAAAAATTTTTCATCTGGAGTATCTACCACAATATTTCTAGTTACAAACTCCTCTTTAAATTGAGTTCCAAATGTCTGCATCGTATCTTCTTGTGATTCAGCTAGTACAACATAATCAACCATTATACCTGGGATTTCTACTAACTTAGGATCTATTGACCCACCTTTTACTTTTCTTTCTACTTGTACTATAACTTTTCCCCCTGAGTTTCTAGCAGCCATAGCTATAGCTTGTGCTTCTAATTTAAGTGCTTCTTTTTCCATACTAATATTCCCAGACTCATCAGCGGAAGTTCCTCTTATTATTGCAACATCTATTTTAACCCCTTTAAAAAACAGATAATCTTCATTTAAAATATTTATTTTTGATACAATCTCCTCTGTTGTTGCTGAATTTACTTTCCCACCTTCTAATTCTGGATCAACAAATGTCCCTATCCCAACTTTTGAAATAGTTCCAGGTTTTCCAGCGGCTATATCTCTAAATAATTGAGATATTACTCCTTGCGGAAGGTTATAACCCTTTATTTTATTTTCAAAAGCTAATTTTCCAAGCTTTGGCGCAAGTCCCCAATGTCCACCGATAACTGTGTCAACCATCCCTTCATATCCAAATCTGTTTAACCCTTTTTCTTTCCCATCACCTTGACCAGCAGCATAAATCAGATTTAAATTTTTAGGCATCCCTGTCTCTAAAAATCTTTTTTCTAAAGCTTTTAAAATAGTTTCTGGTACTCCAACTCCTACAAATCCACCCGTTGCAATTCTCGAACCAGACTCAATTTTTTCTACCGCATCTTTTGCAGATAAAAATTCTACATTTTTCATAACTATCACCTCTTAATATAATATAAAAATTTTCCTATTCTGTACTTTATCAAAGACATGAACACAACATTAAAAATGAGAATTCATTCTATTTGTTACTTATTAAAACATAATTTTTTTAAAAAATCAATATTTTTTATCGTTTTTTTTAATTTTTATACGAACTTTATGTTTTGTTATAAAACTATATACTCTTTTTTCACCTTATTTTGTAGGTTTTTTTATATTTAAAATCTGAAAAATATTTTTTATGATGGATTCGTATTGTTTAATTCTTACTTTTAAAAAATATAATTTTATTCATTTTTACTTTTATTAAAAAGTTTTTAAGTTTTACTTATGAACCATTTCCCATTTTTGAAGATTGAAATTTTAACTTTATTAATAAAAATAGGGATCTTGTAGTTTTTAATTCTACAAAATCCCTATTACTTTATTT
>JAGNZR010000044.1 GCA_017984315.1 Fusobacteriaceae bacterium
CCCTCTTTTATCTCCATTCTTGCTACATCTTTAAGTTTAACAGAAGCACCATTTTTAGTTTTTATTCTAGTATCTAAAAGCAGGTCTGTAGAACCTCTGTATTTATTATCTAATCTTAAAGTTATATCCAGCTCCTCATTTAGAGTCTTTATTGTTATAGGAGCTCCCCCTAAAATTTGATAGCTTACAGACATCGTCAGATCGTTGACATCAATACCATACTGCTCCAGTTTATCTCTGTCTAAAATCAGCCTTGCTTCTGGATTACCATTTGTAAAAGTACTGCTTATATCTGTAAAACCTTTATTTTCATACATTTTTTTTATTAAATGATTACTTACATAAGTCATCTGATCAATATTGTCAGATTTTAAAATAAACTCTATATCTTTAGTTGTGTTTGTTCCTATAGCCATTTTAGGCACTACATTAAGTTTTAGATTAGGAATATGCTGAATAGATTTTCTAGCTTCATTCATAATTTCAAATATAGATCTTCTATCCTCTCTTTGAGATTTATATCCCACTTGTACAACTATTGATATAGCATCTTTTTTTACAGTTGTTGTATATGTCTTTGTTGGTTGAAGCTTACTTATTATCTCCTCCATCTCTTTTGCTATTTTATTTGGTTTATCTACATCCATTCCGCTTGGCATCTCAGCAACTATAGAGTAAACTCCATCATCCACTTGTGGAAAAAACTCCCCTCCAACTTTTGAACCTCCATAAACAACAAAAATTAAAAAAAGTGCAACAACAGATACTAAAGAGTAAACTCTAAAATTTAAAGCTTTTGCTAAAACTCTTTCATATATTGCTTTCATTTTTATTAAAAACTTTCCATCTTCATGAACTCTGTTTTTATCTTTTAAAATTTTACTGCAGATCATTGGAACAAAAGTAAGTGCAATAATAAGTGAAGCTAAAAGAGAAAATATTATAGAAAAACACATATCTTGATAAAGCTCTTTTGCTCTACCCTCTCTTAATATTACAGGAAAAAATACTGCAACTGTTGTTGCTGTAGAAGCTATAATAGGTACTATAACCTCTGTTGCTCCTTTATCTGAAGCATCAACTCTATTGTGTCCCAGTTCAGTTAGATGCCTGAATATATTATCCATAACAACAACTGAGTTATCAACTAGCATCCCTACACCTAAAGAGAGACCCATAAGTGACATTATATTCAGACTTATATCCTTAGATCCAAAAAATCCAAATGTTGCAATAATTGATACGGGTATTGCAATGGCAACAACAAATGTTGCTCTTAAATCCTTTAAAAAAGCATAAAGAATTAGTGTAGCTAGAATTAATCCACCTATGGCATTCCCTTTTACAGCACTTATTGAATTGTTGATATCTACGGCATAATCCCGATTTATTGAAACTTTTGCCCCTGATGGAAGTATCGGTTCAAGTCTTTTTAACTCCTCTCTTAATGTTTTAGAGATATCTACAGTATTTCCTACATCAGTCTTCTCTATATTGAGGACAATATTCTCTTCAGAGTTTGTTCTACCGTAACTTGTTCTATCTTTTACATCCAGCCTTACGTCAGCTACATCACTTAAATAAAGTGTTTCACCATTTTCATTTTTTATTACAATATCTTTTACATCTTCTAAAGTTTTTACTTCTCCAAAAACTCTAACAAGATACTCTTTATCCCCCTCTCTAACATACCCGGCAGGAAAATTAATACTTGCTTTTTTAAGTTTATCATAGAGATCTTTTATATTTAGTCCGTAAGATTCTAATTTGTTTGGGTCTATAGAGATACGTATTTCACGCTCTGTTCCTCCATCAATATCCACACTTCCTACCCCTGTAATCCTTTGGAATCTAGGGATCATAATATTATCTGCAAATACTTTAAGTGCAACTAAATCTGGTCCAGATAGACTTATAAGCATAACTCTGTCGCTGCTAAAAGATGTTTTATTAACTATAGGCTCATCAATATCCTCTGGAAGATCATTTCTAATCCTATTTACAGCAGTTGTCAAATCATTGACTTTATTGTCTATATTAACACCATAATCAAACTCTACAGATAGATATGAATAGTCCATCTTAGAACGTGTAGTTACTCTTTTTATCCCTTCTACTGAAGCTATTCCATCCTCTATCTTCCTTGTTACAAGGTTTTCCATATCATCTGGTGATGCTCCGCTCCACCTAACTCTTATTCTTGCAGTGGGAAGATTGGCATTTGGCATCAACTCTGTCTTTAAATTTATTAAAGTTAAAAGCCCTAAAATAGTCATGGAGATAATTATCATCATGGTCACAACAGGGCGCTGTATTGAAAATTTAGATATATTCATAAATTATAAACCCCTTATTTAATTATATTAACTTTATCTTTATCCATAAGTAAAAATTGACCATCTATTATAAGGTTTAAACCCTCTTTAAGTTCAGTGCTTTTTACCTCTACAAGCTCTTCATAAGCATAACCCCTTTCAACTTTAATTTCCTGTGCTAGACCATTCTCCTCTATAAATATATATGAGAAAAGATCCCTCACTACTATTGCAGATTTAGGAACTACAAAAGCTTTTTTCTCACCTGAATCGATTATTGTTTTAGCGTACATCCCTTTTTTTAATATTTGATCCTGGTTATCCACAAGGATTTTTACAGCATATTTTTTACTATCTTTATTTGCAACAGGGTTTATCTCTATAACTTTACCTCTATATTCTCTATCTGTTCCATCAATAGCGAGTTTTGCTATATTTCCTAACTGCGTATCAAAAATTTCAGAAACAGAGACCCCAGTTTTTATATACATTTGTTTGCTGTCTACTACAGTAAATACAGTTTTATTTGCATCTACATCTCTATACATCTTTTCATCTAAGTCTGTTACTATCCCATCTATTTTTGCAACCATGGTAAGATCATCATAATCCTCTTTAGCTTTTAAATAAGCAGCTTTTGCAGTATCTAAATTAGCTTTTGCATTGTCATAACTGCCTTTTTGAGTTAAAAATTCATCTTCAGAGATATATTTTTCAGCTCTTAACTGCTTGAACTTAGCAAAACTTATCTCTTTTATTTTCAGGTCAGAAAGGCTTGAGTCATAATTTGCTTTAGCTTTTATGTAGTTAGATTCAACTTCTTGATCCTCTAATTTAACAATTATATCCCCTCTTTTAACGCTGTCTCCATTCTTATAGTTTATTCCAATTACAGTTCCCCCTGTTTTTGTTATAACAGGGACTTCATTTAAAGGTTCTAAAATACCACTTGAAATATTACTCTTTTTTATCATACTTTGATTTAAAGTCATAATTTTTATATTTTTTATCTGTTCAGTTTTCTTATTGGTATCTCCTCCACTTCCACAAGCGGAAAAAGCAGCAACTGTTGCTATTATTATTATCAGCTTCACTATTTTTTTCATTCCCTTATCTCCCGGTTTTCTAATCTTTTAAATAAAATCTCTTACTCTAACAGTGATTTATACTGTGCAAATGCCATGAAATAGTTATATCTTGCCACTAAAAGGGATAACTCTGTATCCACTAATGTCTGCTCAATCTGTACAAAAGATACAGCATCAATAAGATCCATCTCAAACCTTCTACTCTCTAAATTATAGTTCTCTCTGGCTGATAAAACTGCAGCTTCCTGCTCCTCAACAACCCCTTTATACTTAACTAAATTCAGATAATTTTTTCTAAGTTGGAGCTCTATATTATCTCTCGTTAATGCTTTTAAATTTTCAGCTTTTTCCACTTCATTTTTCTTAATTTTGTATTCATCCATTGATTTTCCAAACTCAAAAATATTCATTTTAACAGCTACTCCAGCTTCCCAGTTAAAATCATCTGTGGAGTTTGAAGTCCTTTCATCCCCTGATTTTTGAGAGTAAAACCCTGATACTTTAGGAAGAAATTCTGAACGGGCTATAATTTTTTCATTCTCTTTTACTTTACTGTCTATATCTACCATTTTTACATTTCTATTGTTATTTCTCACATATTTTACATCATTTTCAATATTTATATTAGAAATATCATACATTTTAGACTCTAACCCTTTAAGGGCAACAGTGTCATTATGACTTATTCCAATAAAATTTTTCAGATCGGTCTCTGATACAGCAATATTATTTTTTGCTTCAACAACCTGAGTTTTAAGGTTTAAAACCCTTGTATTCAATGGTAAAACCTCTGTTTTAGATACCATATCCAACTCATATTTTCTATTTATTTTTTCATACTGCTTTTGCAAACTTTCTAAAGAGACTTGATAAACTCTTAACTCTTCATTAGAGACTAATACTCTTAAATATTTATCAATAGCACTTAGTTTTGTATTAATTTTGCTGTCTATGTAGGTATAGTTTTTTTTATCTCTTGTCTGTTTAGCTGAGTCTAATTTTGCTAAAAGTGCTCCCCCTTGAAATAGAGGCTGCTCTATAACAAATTCATTCTCTGTATACTCACTTACATTTTTAGAATCTATCTTATCTTCCTTTTCGTAATTAGTATAGTTTCCATTATAATTTAGTTTAGGCATTAACTCTTTATAAGCTTTTTTAACCTCTTTACTGGAGTTTTCTACATCTATTTGAGAGTTTTTTAGTTCATAATCATGACCATAGGCTCTATCTATTGTATTTTTTAAATCTAATGACACCTCTTTTGCAGCAGTTGCAGTATAGAGACTGAGCATTATATATATTAAAATTATTTTTTTTAACTTCATAACATCTCCTAATTTATTTGTATAGTACAACTATTTTGTATTAATATTTTAACATTATTCTAGTACAAATTCAAGTTTAACATAAAATTACTATATTGATTTATAAAAAAATTTTTTAATTATTTATTTAATTTCAATACTTTTTGTTTGTTTATTAAATATAAATATCCGATATATTCATATTTTAAATTATTTTTACTGTAAAAAAATTTGCTTTTATCTATAAAATTAGTTATACTCTATTAAACTACATTATATAAAATGTGAAAAAAAAATTCAAGGAGGCATTATAATGAAAAAAATTTTATCAATTGTTTTGATGCTATTTACAGCAATTTTATCCTTTGCTGCAGAAAATTACCATATTGGAGTTGTTACAGGAAGTGTTTCTCAATCTGAGGATTCGCTACGTGGAGCAGAGGCTCTTATAAAAAAATATGGGGACGCAAATAACGGAGGAAAAATTGTTCACATAACATACCCTGATAACTTTATGCAGGAGATGGAGACTACAATCTCTCAAATGACAAGTTTAGCAAACGACCCGAAAATGAAAGCGGTAGTTGTTGCTGAAGCTATTCCTGGAACTGTTGAAGCTTTCAGAAAAATTAGAGAAAAAAGACCTGATATAGTTCTTATTGCCAATGTTGCACATGAAGATCCTGCTATGATTGAAGAGGTTGCTGACCTTGTAACAAATGTTGATAATGTTTCTAGAGGTTATTTAATGATAAAAGCAGCTCAGAAAATGGGTGCTACTAAATTTATGCATATCTCATTCCCTAGACACTTAAGTAATGAGTTATTATCAAGAAGAAGAAATATCATGAAAGTTGCTGCTGCTGATTTAGGTGTTGAATTTATTGAGATGTCTGTTCCAGATCCATTAAGTGATGTTGGAGTTCCTGGAGCACAGCAATATGTTTTAGAGCAGGTTCCTACTTGGTTAAAAAAATATGGAAATGATACTGCTTTCTTTGCAACAAACGATGCTCAAACTGAGCCTTTATTAAAAAGAGTAGCAACTCTTAACGGTTTCTTTGTTGAAGCTTCTCTTCCTTCTCCTACAATGGGTTACCCTGGAGCTTTAGGAATTAAATTTACAGATGCTGAAAAAGGTAACTGGCCAAAAATTAATAAGAAAGTTGAAGATGCAGTTATCGCTGCTGGTGGAGGAAATAGAATGGGTACATGGACTTACTCTTATAACTTCGCTTCTGCAATCTCTTTAGTTGAGCATGCTATGAACGTTATTGACAATGGTGCTGAAGTTAATGACTTCCCTACAGTAATGAAAGCTTTCGAAAATAATACTCCAAACTCTGGATGGAATGGAAGTAAATTAAGAGATGCTAAAGGTATAGAGAGTGAAAACTACTTCTTACTTTACCAAGATACTTATATTTTCGGTAAAGGGTACTTAAAAATGACTGATGAAGTTATCCCTGAAAAATATTTCAAAATCAAATAGTAATACAAAAAGGGAGGAAAATCCAAATGGATCGACCTCCCTTTTTTCATATTTTATTATTATAAAGGCATAGCTAATAGTTCCACGTAAAACCAGCCTCCCAGCTACGCTACTTTGTGCGCTTGCTTCACGGCAAGTGTTTTCCTTAGGAATTATTAGCTACAATTCTCATCTTTTTATCTCTTAAAATCCTGGTGAAATTGAATTAAGGTTAGGGTGCCTTGCGACCTGCAGGAGCACCAGCACTCGTTCTTAACCAATTTCATACTTCGTTCTTAATCAATTTCATACTTTCAATTGAATTAAAATATTTTGTAACCTGCCATTAAAGTAACCTGCTCCATCTCATCATCTCTTCTTCCATCAGTATCATCAAGCTCAGTTATTGAATAGAAAAGTTCAAGTTGTAAGTTTCTTACATTCATACCTGCTCCTGCACCGTAGAAGTTATTCCCTTCTGGATCTGAACCATTTACACTGTTTCTAGAATATATACTTTTACCTGCTTTTGCAACAAGGTAAGGTTTTATTGCAATTGGAATTATATTCCATCTAACTAGTCCATATACAGGTGTTGTGGCAACATCAGTTCCCTCTACTTTATCGTTATACTGGATACCTCCTCCCACGTCAAATAAGAACAGAGATTGTGTAACCTCTAAACCAAATGCTGGTGAATAGTTAGAGAATTCATCCTCTCCATTGTACTTCTCTGCATTTGTTATTGCTCCAAATCTTAAATGTGAATCGATTCCTAGTGCAATTGTGCTTAGTGCTACTAAGAATAATGCAACTACTAATTTTTTCATTTTATCCCCCTTGATATAAGTTTTTCTGAGTTATATATTGTATTACTTTTTTTGGCAGTAGTCCATCTATTTTTTCTTTCTTTACTATTTTTTCACGTATCTCTGTTGAAGAATATTCAAAGTAAGGTGTATCTAGAATCAGCATTTTCTCTTTTAAACACTCATCTATCTTTAAATTATTATCCCCTTTTCTTTTAAAAACAGTAACTTTAGAATCCTCTAAAATTTTTTCATTATCTCTCCAAATTTTAAAGTTATTAGCTGAATCCTCTCCAATAATTTCGTAAAATTCATCACCTTTATAAACCTCTTTCAATTTTACGAGAGTATCATAAGTATAAGAGGTCTCTGAAGAGTTTACCTCTATATCAGATATTATAATCTTGTCTTTAACATCAAAGTCTTCAAAAGCCAGTTTACACATTCTGCATCTGTGTATCCCCTCTATTACATCTACTCTATGAGATGGGACACCTACAGGTACAACTATAATTCTATCTAAATTCAAAATTTTTATAGCTTCCAATACTATTTGGATATGACCATTATGGATAGGATTAAAAGAACCGCCAAAAACTCCTATTTTCATTATTGAAATTCCTCTACATTTTTTATCATTTCTGCCACACTTTTTGAACTTATTACTTTTTCTCTATATTCATTGTTTCTAAAAACTCTGGCTATAGCTGCAATCAGTGATAGATACTGTTTCCCTTGCTCTTTTGGAGCTCCTATCATAATAACTAATTTAACTGTTTCCCCATCTGGAGTCTCAAACTCAACCCCTTGTGGTACTAAAGCCATTGATAAAACTATATTTTTCACTCCATCAAATCTAGCATGAGGCAGTGCAACACCCATTCCGATCCCTGTACTTCCAATATTCTCTCTCTCTAGCATATTGGCTAAAAAATTATTCTCTTCAGCTATAGAATCTGTATTCTCTTTTATATTATGAACCATCTTTTTTAAAAGATCCTCTTTTGTCATTTTTTCGTCAACTATTATAAAAAGCTTTTCATTTGAATAAGCTTCAACTATCTCTTTTATCTTTGTTTTTGCATCTATAATACCTTGCATTCTAATCCCACCTTTTTATTTAAATTTTCAAATTAGAAATCAATGTCTGTAAAATCTCTTTCTCTATTTCACTACTCTTTTCAATTATTTCATCTCTTTTTTCATTTAATAAATTTAAATTATTTAGTAATATTTGAATAAAAATTTTGTACTCCTCTTTGTTTGAAG
>JAGNZR010000078.1 GCA_017984315.1 Fusobacteriaceae bacterium
ATTCTCTATTAAATCTGTATTTTCACAAACTAAGTTTATCATATATTCTAAAACTTCTTTTTTACTCATTTCCTCATCAATTTTAACAATTAACTTTTTATCTAAATATTTTAACATATATCCCCCTAACCTTATGCACTTACATAAATTTTATAAATAATAAGTACCAGTGATACTACAATTAATCCTATAAAAACACCTTTTAATACCCTTAATGTAGAGCCTTTAATCTTCTCTCTTTGTAAATCACTTCCAGTCAAATCAGTCAATGAAAATCCTAATTTAGCCATAGTTTTAGAAATATCATTTAATTCATCTTCAGAATCTGTAGAGCTTCTTATAAGCTCATAATATTCCATTGCCTCATGATATTCTCTTCTTGTTTGACAGTCATCTGCCATTTTATAAAGCAAATTTTTATGATTAGCACCGCACTCTTCACATATTGCTTTTTTAAGCTCTGCTCCACATTTTGTACAATTCATCCTTATTTTCACTCAACCTTTCAAAGAGTTCTTTATCATCTAAAAATTCTCTTTTTTCTTCCATATATTTTGATAATTTACCAAAATAAATTTTATTATATTCCTCATATCCAAGCACTATTAAATTTAAATAAGCTAATGCATTTAAATCTAAACTTTCTATATTATATGCTTTTATTTCCAAATCTTCTTTTGTACTTATTTCACTTGGAAAAGTAACAATATAAGGTAAATAGCTATATAAAATACTATCTATATTTTTCTTATTTACATTTCCTAATGCCTTTATAAAAGCCAAAGTTATCAATGATTTATTATTATCTATATTATTTAAAAGTACAAAATGCGATAATTTTTTTATAAAAAATTCTTTATCTTTCAAAATAAACTCTTTAACATATCTATAAGCTACATTAATATCTCTGTTAAAAAAAATCTTATAAAGATTTTTTTCTAAATGTTCTACAGTAAAATCCGAAAGTCTATCTATTTTATGAATTTTTCTTTTTTCAGTAATAAAAAGACCTTTTTGAAAATATTCTCCTAAAAATTCATTTCCCAATAAGCTTAATTTAACAAGAGCTTCATTAGGTGATTTAGTTTTAACATTTCCCATTTTATCTATATTATAATAATTCCTGTAATTATTAAACTCTTTTGTAGCTTCCAAGATTTCACATAGCTCTTTACTCTTGAAATTTTCTACAAATTCTTCTACCTTAACTTCTCTTAGAAGTTCCAACATATATTATCCTCCAAAACATTAAACTCTATAGAAAGAACATATAGTTTTTCTAGTTCCAATTCTTCCTTAAACTTCACGTAATCTTTTTCTGTACTTATTATTAAATCTGCTTTCATCTCTTTTGCTTTTGATTTAATCATTTCATAGTCTTTTTTATCATAACTATGATGGTCTTTAAAATCAATAGTTTGAATCTCTTTGGGATTAAATTTCTTAACTGTTTCCAAGAATTGATTTGGGTTTGCTAATGCAGAAAATAAAAGTACTTTTTTCCCTTTTATTTTATCTAACTTCAGAGTCTTCCCTTTTTTATTATATAAACTTTTGGGCCCATGAGTTGCTACAGAGATAGGTTTTTCATAAATACTTAATCTTTCTTTAATAATTTCTATTTCGCTATCCTCTACCAAATCAGATTTAGTTATAATAAACTCTTTTGCTCTTTTCAACCCATCAAGCTCTTCTCTAAGTCTACCTGAAGGTAGAAGTTTCTCTCCACCAAAAGGGTTTGTTGCATCTATTAATACTATATCTTTATCTCTCCAAAGTTTTCTGTGTTGAAATCCATCATCTAATATTACTAAATCTACTTTCAAAACTTTTTTAGCCATTAGACTTCCTTCAAACCTATTTTTACTAACAATTACAGGAATATCTAATTTCAAACTATGAAGAAAAGCTTCATCGCCTGCACTACGTGCTGAACCATATATCTTGTTGGCATCTCTTACTAAATAAGGGTCTTTTTTTCTTTTACCTTTGTAACCTCTCGAAACTATTGCTACATTATAACCTAAATCCATGTATTTTTTTGAAAAATACTGAACTGCTGGAGTTTTTCCTGTTCCTCCTACAGTTATATTTCCTATGCATACAACCTTTAATCCATCTATCTTATTCACTTTTAACAAAAATCTATCGTAAAGATAATTTCTAAATCGTGTGATGCCTTTAAAAATAAAACTTAAAATTCCCATTTCTACTCCTTTAGTTTAACATATTTATACCTATTTAGTAAATTATTTTTGTCCTATTGTATTTTAGATAAACTGCTGTTTTTACTACATTAAACATATAGACTTTTTTTAAATCTATTAATTACTGCAGCAACTTCATATTTTCTAGCAAAAATCAAAGAACCATTTTTTACTCCTAATACTTCTTCTATACCTTCATTATCTATTCTTTCTTCATAGGTATCTAGGATTTCTTTTAGGGTTTTTCCATGAAGTTCTGATCTGCTAAATATTTTTTTTATAAGCTCGACTATAAAATTCAGTTGTCCATTATCAATTATTAGATTATTTTTATTCAAATTAATCTCTTCTTTTCCAAAACTTATATTTTCCATTCCAGAAGTCTTAAACTTAACTTTTTTGTTTTGAAATTCTTCCAAATTAGAACTTATATTCAATTTTCTTTTAGTTA